>NZ_FR883145.1:0-132 GCF_000435115.1 Bacteroides sp. CAG:633
CGAAATCGAAGAATGCTCCTGTAATTACTCGCCTCAAAACACTTCCGATATGACAGATGAGCAGTTGCAATGTGTGGATGTATGGGATGATGGAGTGACATGGGCAGAAGGACATTTACGCCGTCCGGAACT
>NZ_FR883145.1:153-822 GCF_000435115.1 Bacteroides sp. CAG:633
CTGAAGCATATTATCGTATGTCATGCCGTACACGACATTTGCACGCATAAGCCTTATTCCATTCCGGACTTATTGCGGTTAAATGATTTTTGGGTAGAAGCCCATCTGGTATGTCAGCATATCATAGACCAAAACGGAAAGCGTTATAACTCGGATTAATCATTTGTTTTGCAAAGTGCCTGAAAGGTGGAGACATTGCCAAACTTTGTGCTCCACCTTTCCTCGCATAGTCCTCCTTTAGAATGCACATGACCGAAAAGATGATATTTCGGCTGGCGTTCTAAGATGGTTTGTTTCAATATCTCACTGCCCGTACCTTCATCCAATATGCCTTTCGGGGGAATGTGAGTAATCAAAAAATCCGTTTTATTAGGCAACCCACATTCCCCTCCTAACCATTGCATTTGCTGAATCATTTTGCTGGAAATGGCATAGAAAGTAATGCCGTCATATTCTATACCGCAATCTTCAAGCAAAGTTACATTTGCAGGTATCAATCGGCGGGCTTCTTCCAGACAAAGGTCGAAAATGATTTCGTGATTGCCCGGCACAAATAAGCGAAGCTGTGCCGGACAGGAAGAAAACCAGTCAAAGAAATCACTCAACTCGTTTTCTTGAAAATCCGATACGACATCCCCTGCGCAAATCAGAATATCTGTGCCTTTGGGG
>NZ_FR883146.1:0-13300 GCF_000435115.1 Bacteroides sp. CAG:633
AAAAGCGGACAACTGTCCGTTTCCGAACAGAAGATGATTCTTGATATTTGTTGCAAATCAGCCGATTAGACTTTTGGCACAGGAATTGCCCTACACATACCGACGAAACTTTTTTGAAAAAAACATCGCTAACCGTGCAACTTTTCAACAGGGCTCTACGTCTAACAGATAAACGAAACACTTAAAAACAAAAGATATGAAACGAATAACATCTATCCTTCTGGTCTTCATAATGGCCATCAGCACACAAGCTTGTTCTTTCTCCGGAAACTACGGTTTCGGAAATGGCAAACGCGTCAAAGGTAGCAACAACTATGTGACCAAAGAAATCCGTACCGGCAATTTCAAGAAGATAAGCGTCAGCGGAAGTTCCGACGTGACTTATACCCAGAAGTCCGGCAAACCGAAAGTAGAAGTCTATACCTCGGACAACATCGTCGAACTGCTTGACATCTACGTTAAGGACAACACCCTGCACATCGGCTTCAAGAAGGGCTACAACATATCTTATAACAAGCTCGAAGTACGTGTCACCTCGCCCGACCTGAACAAGATCAGCGTAGCCGGTTCGGCCGACATTAACCTGGTCAACGGAATAAAGACCGACGACTTCGGAATAAGCGTGGCAGGTTCGGCCGACATCAAGAGCCCCCACACCATCGCCTGCGAAAACATCTGTAGCATTACCATAGCCGGATCGGGCGACATCGATGCCAACGCCCTGCGCTGCAACCGGCTTGAGGTTTCGGTAGCCGGATCGGGCGACATGACCATAAAAGATGCCCAAGCCACCAGTGCCAATGCCTCGGTAGCAGGATCGGGGACCGTCACCATCGCAGGAAGCGTGGACAATGCCGAATACAGCGTGGCAGGTTCGGGCGACCTGAATGTTTCCAATCTTCGTGCCCGCAGCGTGTCGGCACAGGTCAGCGGCTCGGGCGACATCCGCTGCCATGCCACCGAATACCTGAAAGCACGCACTGCCGGCAGCGGAGGCATCGGCTATAAAGGCAATCCGCAACTGGATCTTGAAAAGAAAGGTATATATAAACTCTAACAGCAAATATAAATTCTCTCTTTCCGAAGGGTGCGCGCCAGCTGCCGCCACAGACTGAACAAACCTGCACAGAAACATCTCAGGCACAATGCGGAGAATCCGACCGGAAACTCCGCGACAATACAGGCAATCTGTGGCAAATACCCGAATAAGAGCACCCTTCCCAATACAGGCAAAAAGGCTTCCGCGAGGAAGCCTTTGCCGTTTCTGCCCAGTCGGGAAAAATAAAAGGGACGCTGCATCACGCGGCGTCCCATTTATCTTAGTTAGTTTCTATAAGAATTTTGAGAGAATTGAAACTTCACAGCTTCTAAATTTCCGTTTTTAATAAAGCACACTAACTATTTATATATATAAAGCAAATGAAAATGTTATTTTAAAAGCAAATTAAAAACTCTACTTCTTCAGTTCCTGCTTCTCCACCCGCTGCAGACTGTCAAGAATCTGCTGCTCGTGAGTTGCCGGCGTCTCCTCCGAAAGAGCTACCGACGGAGCGGAAATCTGTTTGCCGATGGTGTCGGCTGTGGCCATTTCCCCGTTACCGTCATAGAACGAATGCTGCATCACGTTGCCCAGCGAAAGCACTACGGCCACTACGGCGGCAGCCTTGAACAGCGGCATAAAGCGCGACATCAGCGACATACGGCGTGCTTTGACTACCGGTACTTCGACCTGTGCCAGTACGCGCTCGTCGAAATCGTCGCTCAAACGGGCATCGTGCTGAAGCTGCTGGTACACAAACAAGTCTTTATAACGGAGCAGATGTGCAGGGATGTTGCCCGCTTCGGCGAAGTAGGCACGCAACTGCGCTTCTTCCTCTAAGGAAGTTTCGCACTTCCAATAGCGCTCCAAGAGTTGTTCTATATGTTCAGAGTCCATAACCATCAATATCTATAAATCTTTGTTTTACCTTCTGCCGCGCCCTGAACAGGTTCACCTTCACTTGTTCTTCGGTCAGGTTCAAGGCTGCTGCTATTTCCTTGTAACTTTTTCCCTCTACATCCCTCAGCAACATGATTTGCCGTTGTTTTTCGGGAAGTTCGCCGATCAGGCGGTGCACCAGTGCCATGCGGTCCTTTGTCACCAGTCTGTCGTAGGGGCTCGATGCGTCGGGAGTCTGCTCCAGTTCCGGTGTCAGTTGCACCGTTTGCGCGTCTTTCTTTTCGCTGCGGTCGATGGCGAGGTTTCTGGCTACTGTCAGGCAATATGCCTCTATCGACCCGAACTGCGTCCACTCGTCGCGCTTGTTCCATACCCGAATCAGCGTTTCTTGTACAACATCCTCAGCCTCGGCCCTGTCGAAAACAATCTGCAGAGCCAGTCGGAAGAGTTTATCTTTCAGCGGAAGAATGTCATTACGAAAACTGATTTCTTGCATCTCTATTTACATTGACGGTTAAGTCGGCCGAAAGTTACAGCCGACCCCTGTTTTTTTCTGAAAAAAATATGTTTTTTCCCGATTATCGGATGATACGGGTACCCTTGCCCGGCATATTAATGGCCGATGCTTGCGTGATGATGACCTGCGACACGCCTGCACGGAGTGCCTCGAAAGCGTTCTCCAGCTTGGGAATCATACCGCCCTGTACCACACCATCGGCCACTAGCTGTTCGAAGTCGGCACGGGTGATTTGGGGAATGACACTGTCGTCATCGTTCTCGTCGCGAAGCACACCGCGCTTCTCAAAGCAGTAGACCAGCGTGACGTCGAACAGCTGTGCCAGAGCCTTGGCTGTCTCGCCGGCAATGGTGTCGGCGTTGGTATTGAGCATGTTGCCGCAACCGTCGTGAGTCAGCGGTGCCATCACCGGCACGACTCCCTTCGCAATGAGGTCGCCCAGCAGGGTTGCATCTACCCGTTCCACATCGCCTACAAAGCCGTAGTCCACGTCTTTCACAGGGCGCTTCACCGAACGGATAACGTCCATGTCGGCACCTGTCAGTCCCAGTGCGTTGACACCGCATGCCTGCAAGCGGGCTACGATGTTCTTGTTCACCAGTCCGCCATAGACCATGGTTACTATCTTCAGTGTTTCGGCATCGGTGATGCGACGCCCGTTCACCATCTGGCTTTCGATGCCAAGGCGGGCAGCCAGCTTCGTTGCCGAACGTCCGCCGCCGTGCACCAGCACCTTGCGGCCTTCGATGGCGGCAAAGTCGCTCAGCAGTGCCTGGAGGGTGGCTTCCTCTTCTACTATTTTTCCTCCTACTTTGATCAGTGTCAGTTTCTCTTTCATATTCCTTTATATAAATAGTTCACCACAAAGGACACAGAAGAACACAGAGAGGGAAAAACTCTGTGAAACGCTGTGTCCTCTGTGGTGAAAAAGTTTTTTATTCCAAATAGGTATATCCGTACAGGCCCGAACGGTAGTTGGCCAGGAATTCCTTGCCTTCTTCGAGCGAGATGCGGCCTTCCTTCACAGACTGTGTCACCCAGGTTTCGAGCTTGCGCACCAGTTTCTTGGGATTGTACTGCACGTAGTCCAGCACTTCGGCCACCGTCTCACCGTCAATCAGCTGGTCGATGGTATATCCCTTGGAGTTGACGGAAACGTGTACGGCATTCGTGTCGCCGAACAGGTTGTGCATGTCGCCCAGAATCTCCTGATAAGCTCCTACCAGGAAGACGGCCAGGTAGTAGTGCTCGTTGTTGCGCAGCGAGTGGAGCGGCAGGGTTGTAGCGTCGGGGCGCGAGCTGACAAAGTTAGCAATCTTTCCGTCCGAGTCGCACGTCATGTCCTGAATGGTAGCTTCGCGGTCGGGTTTCTCGTCCAGACGCTGGATAGGCATGATGGGGAACATCTGGTCGATGGCCCACGAGTCGGGCAATGACTGGAACAGGGAGAAGTTGCAGAAATACTTGTCGGCCAGCAGTTTGCTCAGTTTGCGGAACTCGTCGGGACAGTGCTTCATGCCACTGGCAATGGAGTTGATTTCACGACAGATGCTCCAGTACAGTTTCTCGATCTGGGCACGGGTGTTCAGGTCTACAATGCCGTGGCTGAAGAGGTCGAGTGCCTCCTCGCGTATCTGCTGCGCATCGTGCCAGGGTTCCAGCATGCTGCGTTGGTTCAGGTTGTCCCAGATGGCGTAGAGTTCTTTCACTAATTCGTGCGCATTCTCGTCCGGTTCCCATTCATCGTCCATCTGCGGCAGGGAGGCTGTTTCGAGCACCTCGAAGATAAGTACCGAGTGGTGGGCCGTCAGGCTGCGTCCGGTTTCGGTGATGATGTTCGGATGAGGGAAACCGTGCTTGTCGGCTGCATCGACAAAGGTCGAAACAACGTCGTTCACGTATTCCTGAATGGAGTAGTTGACCGAGCTTTCACTGTTCGAAGAGCGGGTACCGTCGTAGTCCACACCCATACCGCCGCCGGTATCAACAAACTCGATGTTGAAGCCCATCTTGTGCAACTGCACGTAGAATTGCGAAGCTTCGCGCAGGGCGTTCTTGATGCGGCGTATCTTGGTGATCTGGCTGCCGATGTGGAAGTGTATCAGCTTCAGGCAGTCCTTCATCTCGCGTGCTTCGAGGAAGTCGAGTGCTTCGAGCAGTTCACTCGAAGTCAGGCCGAACTTGCTGGCGTCACCGCCGCTCTCCTCCCACTTGCCGCTTCCGCTGGAAGCCAGTTTGATGCGGATACCGATGTTGGGGCGTACCTTCAGCTGTTTGGCCATCTTAGCGATGAGATTCAGTTCGTTCAGCTTTTCTACCACCAGATAGATGCGTTTGCCCATCTTCTGTGCCAGCAGGGCCAGTTCGATGAAGCTTTCGTCCTTGTAACCGTTGCACACTACCAGCGAGTCAGGGTCGGTGTTGACTCCGATCACGGCGTGCAGTTCGGGTTTGGAGCCGGCCTCCAGTCCAAGGTTGAACTTTTTTCCGTGATTGATCATTTCCTCGACTACGGGTCGCATTTGGTTGACCTTGATGGGATAGATGATAAAGTTCTCGCCCTTGTAGCCGTATTCCTCGGCTGCCTTCTTGAAGCAGCAGGACACCTTCTCGATGCGGTTGTCCAGAATATCGGGAAAACGTACCAGCATGGGAGCAGTCACGTCGCGCAACTGCAATTCGTCCACCAGTTCTTTCAGATCGACGGCCACACCGTCCTTGCGCGGCGTCACCACCACATGTCCCTTTTCGTTGATACCAAAGTACGAAGTGCCCCAACCGGTGATGTTGTACAGCTCTTCAGAATCTTCAATACGCCATTTTCTCATCGACTTGTTTTCTATTTACAGATTTAAATTAATGAATACACGCGCCCGCATCTGCTTCTTCGCACGGAAGGGAATGCGGGACTGCTACAATCAATTAGGAAGTGCAAAAATAAGCATAAATATGACACCCCCTGCATCTTTTGCCCAGAAATACACATTTACAAGGGATTATAGCCCCAACAGGTTACGCAGTTGTTGCACGGACTCGGCAATCTGTCGCCGGCTTTCCAGCCGCCCGCCGTTGAAACGGTAGCGTGCCTTCGAGTAATAGGGCTCGCGTTCGCCAAGCGCCTTGACAATGAACGAACGCAGCTCGTCGTCGGTCTTGCCCTGCAGGATGGGGCGTTGCTGCGTGGCCACGCGCAGGCGACGGAACAGGATGTCGGGATGAACGTCGAGCAGCACCGTCTGTCCCTGACGGTTCATGTAGTCCATGTTGTCGAAGAAGCAGGGCGTGCCGCCGCCGGTAGAGATGACGACATCCTCGAACTCGCCTACTTCGTGTAGCATCGAGCGTTCCAGTTCGCGGAACCCATTCTCGCCCCGTTCGCGGAACAGTTCGGAAATGGATTTGTGGAAACGTTCCTCGATGTACCAGTCCAGATCGATGAACGGCACATTCATCTCGCGGGCAAAAGCCTTGCCCAAGGTTGTCTTTCCGGCACCCATATAGCCGGTCAGGAATATACGTATCATGTTATTTTGAGTTTTTAAGTTTTTGAGTTTTTAAGGGGGTTGAGCTTACACGACAAATTAACTTGCAAACTTATAAACTCAAGAACTTAAATCCCGTTTGCGGACAAAGGTAAGCAATTCCTTATAAGCTTCTTACTTATTTGATGGGAAAATAACAATTAGATATCCGGTTGTCCACACAAGACCATAAAAAAATGCGTGACACCTTCTCACAAAGATGCCACACATCGTGTTCTTCAAATAATTGTAAGAAACAAATTATAAATTAAACCAACCGGATCACATATCAATATCCGGCAAAAGAGAATCAGCCTGCAAGCCGTTTCTTGCAAGGTTCTTTATCTTTTATACCTAGCTCATTGCTCGTCAGCAGCAAAACCTGTACGACGATAACCAGAAACTTTGTATTTAGAATATCCATAAGTAGCAGGATTCTCATCATCACTGAATGATACATAATACACCAGACTATCAGCCGGCATGCCACTGGGAGTAGTGGCCGCACCGGGCAGCATTTTACCGCCTTCAATATTCACTTTACAGTCATAAGCCTCGTTCTGGACTTCTCCATTGGAACTGAATGTCAAGTTATTGCAATCGGCATTAACGACTACAGTGTAATCCCAAAAGTTACCTAAGTCACTAACATACATCTTGTCTGCAACATTTTCTGCGGTATTATATGTAATGCCCAGTATAACACCTATCCCAAACGGATCAACAAGTACTACATTCCCGGCATCATCTACAGCATCAACTGTCAACTGCCATTCTCCAGCCAAAGCCTCGGTAGCTGTTCCTCCGATCTCATCCTTCTCGCAAGAGGCAAACAACCCTCCTACGCAAATCATTAATAAATATATTACTCTTTTCATACTATCACATCAATTAAGTTATTTGGTCATAGCTCTTAAAATTACAGTCATCGGCGTACCACCGTAATCTACATTCAAAGTAAATGTACGGGTAGCAGGATCATAACTACCACTGGTCAAACCTAACACAACATCACCCGTATCACCAAAGTACCAACTACCTACATTACCAGTCAGTGATATGCTATTATCCGCATTAATCTGAAAATCAACTTCAGCGTGAAAATCATACGTTGGTTCAAAACCCGGATTCAGCCCATTAAACTGAAATCCGCCCATAAGGTCATCCAAATGATAGGTTCCGTCGCCATTGTCAGTAATAAAAATCAAAGCATCGTAATAGTGACTTGTACTAGTCATGCTTTCGCCCAGATAAATGGTTGCAATGTTAACAGGGTCAACAACATACACCGTACGAGATGCCGTAGTAGAGAAACCATCAGCATTGTAAATGACATATGAAATAGAATACACGCCCGGCGTAGAATAATCTACATTAGAAGTGACAATCACTTCGCTGCTGACATCCTCACCGTTCAATTCGGCATAGCAGCCTTCATCCGAATAAGCTTCTCCAACGTTTACTACGACCGTCAACTCACCCAATACCTCAAGTGTAGGATAATAGGTAATCCGCGTTAGTCCCTCTGTTGACTTGTCGCAACTCCACAAGGAGAATACAAGCATGGGGACCAATAAATATACTAATATTTTTTTCATTGTTCTGTTTCTTTTTTGGTATAACATCACATTCTCTTATTTAGCCCAAAATATCGGAACGGTATAACCGGGGAATTCAGGTACATTGCTATTGCGCGACGACGAGCTTTCAGCATAAGGGAAACGCTGTAACAATTGATTAGCCCCTACTTGACCGAATACTTGAATAGGCGTATAGAGTGTACCAGGCACATAGCTACTGGTATCAAAAGAGTCATCGCTGTTATTATAAAAATCGTCTCCCTGTGCAGTACCAAAAGCCGGATATTTCAAGCGGCGTATCTCACACCATGCCTCAAACGGATTAACTCCTGACAACGCCACCCATTTAGCCACGCCAATACACTGAATGGAATTATCACTGTCGTAAGGGTAACGCTCCAGATATTCGGCAACACCATACACCCCTGCTGTAGCAAACGAAGCTTCGATAGCAGCAGCATAGTGTGCAGCGGCATCAGTTGCCGATCCGTAACGGGCATAATATTCAGCTATAAAAAATTCTATTTCGGCTACCGTTAACAAATAGACCGGCTGATCGTACGCCACAGCCGGAAGACACCAGAAATTAGCATTAAAAATTACCGTACCAGCATATTGTGTCCCCGAAATTGAACCTTCATAATTGCCATAAGTATTGGGATTGAAGAATGCCGCTAAACGTGGATCGGTATATACAATGTTTCCCAAATCGTCCCTGACCTGCATAGTGTTGATAATCGACAGATTAGCAACTAAATTTTGCTGCATACCAGGAGCAAACTCTCCAGAATAAAGCGGACTACGCTTTTCCGCCTCATCAGACCAGCAATCGGCCCATTTCACATCGGAAGTAGGGAAATCGTTTTCGGAGATCAAAGCAGCGACCTCAGATTGTACGTCTTTCACATTAGACATACGCATCAACAACTTCAGCTTCAATGCCTTGGCAAACTTAATCCAGCTATCGGCCGTCTGATTGGGGAACAAAAAGTTGGTACATACATCAGCCGAAGGCTCCACACGTGAAAGGGCAGCATCCAACTCTGCCAGTATGCCTTCATACACAGCCTGCCCATCATCATAGGCTGGAGTCAGATTATTTGGATCAAGTGCTTCTGAGTAAGGGGTTTCACCATAACAATCGACCAATGCCTGAAAGGTAAAAGCACGCAATACAGTAGCGGCCAAAGAAGTACCCCAGTCTTCATCAGCTGTAGCACGATCATTAATGTTTTTCAAGTTATTCAATACCTCTTGATAAAGCTGTGTATATGTTCCACTACTTCGGGTAGGAGACATTTCAAAACGCGAATAGCCTATATAGTTGGATGTACCGAATTGCTGTGCAAAATATTGTGCAAAATAGCCACCCGTAATGTACAGAAAATCTCCATAACGTTCTGCAATGCTCATCTCCGCAGCAGGCATAATCATACCGGTTGTCACGTTCTCTTCCGAAGGCGAATTGGGATCCTGGTTGATGTCCAAATAACTGTCACACGAAGCTACGCCCAAGCCTATGCCTACGGTAAAAGCAGATAAAAGAAATATCTTTTTCATTGTCTGAATCTCCATGTTTTTAGAATGTGATATTAAGATTGCAACCAAACACACGACACGAGGGATTGCTGTAAAGCTCACCGAACTGCGTAGCAAGGTCACCGTTAGAAGACTGCGAAACTGAAGTCGATTCCGGATCGATGTAACGGTTATCCGAGGCTGTCCACGTAAAGACATTGTTGCAGAATGCCGTCAGAGAAAGGGCGCTCAGCTGCATGGCACGTACCCACTTTTTCGGTACATTCCACGTCAGACTGATATTACGCAATTTCACAAACGAGCGATCCAGTAAATATGAGTCGCCACCATAACCATAACCATAGTCATAAAAATAAGCCTGGTAACTTCCATCATACTGATAAATCGGAGTCGTATTGGGAGAATAGGTCCCGTCACCATTATCGACTACCGAGTTGGGGATAACGAAAGGACGACGATTATTATATGTAGTGATCACACCGTTTCCTGTAAACTGCATCATGTTCTTGGTGTGTGAAAACATATAACCACCCTTACGGATATCCAAAGCTGCACTCAAAGTAAAGTCCTTAAAAGTCAGACCAGTTGTAACACCACCTGTCCAGTCGTTATTCATATTCTTGCCGGTATCTTCCAGCGTAGTGCCCAATACAGGATATCCATTGGCATCCACAATCATTTTCCCGTCTTCGGTATATTGTGGCAGGTAGGTATAAAACTGTCCAATGGGCTTACCTTCTACAGCATACATTCTGACGGTATCGCTACCGGATGAATAACCATAAATTGACACTAGCCCGCCTTCCAAACTTTCAGGCAATGAACATACTTTATTATGATTTTTGGCAAAATTGAAGCCGATGTCCCAACGCCAGTTGCGTGTCTGTATAGGAGTCAAATTAATAGCCAGTTCTACACCTTTATTCTCTACTTCACCGAAGTTGGTTACGACATAACTATATCCGGCGGCCGGATCGGCAGGCAAAGTAAAAATCTGGTCTTTGGTACGACGGTTATAGTAGGCAGCATCAATGCCCAAACGCCCGTGGAAAAACTGTAAGTTCATTCCGACTTCAAATTCCGACGTCATCTCCGGTTTCAGTTTATCACTACCCAACGTATTCGAAGTCTGATAGGCATTTACACCGTTCAAAGGGAAAGATAATCCGCTTGAATCCCCTTGTATATAGGATAACGAAGTATAATAAGGACTGGCATCGTTACCTGTCTTACCATATGCCAAGCGCATCTTACCGAAACTCAAAATATTATTTCCAGGAATGAGCCGCGTAAAGATCCAGCTCAATGTGGCACCAGGATAAAAGAAACTATTCTGATCGATGGGCAATGTAGATGACCAGTCGTTACGTGCCGTAACATTCAAGTACAACATATCGTCCCAACCAACAGTAACATCTCCAAAAAGTCCGACCAAACGACGCTTACT
This sequence comes from Bacteroides sp. CAG:633, assembly GCF_000435115.1. Taxonomy (NCBI): domain Bacteria; kingdom Pseudomonadati; phylum Bacteroidota; class Bacteroidia; order Bacteroidales; family Bacteroidaceae; genus Bacteroides; species Bacteroides sp. CAG:633. The sequence goes on from NZ_FR883146.1 coordinate 10,544, forward strand.
CTGGCTTTCGCTTATCGTCTGCGAAGCTGTGTTACTCAAATCCCAGAATCCGGTACTGATGGACAAATTAGTACCTGAGGCGTTCAGGGAAGTAGAATAACGTTCATTCATATTCACACCCACATTGAGATTGATATCCAAACGGTCATCAAGAGACTTCTGCGCATAATTAGCTAAAAAGTCATGATTCAACTCATAACGGCGACTGTAAATGGCCGATACACGACCTTCCTGATTCATATTAGAGGGGGCATAACCATAGTCATTGTTAATCAGTGCATCGTCCAGGTCAATCTGCGGCTTACCGGTCTTTATATCATAATCTGTATAATCCAACCCCATACGGTAAGTCAAAGTAACATATTTGACAGGTTTGATATCAACCTGTACCTTACCGTAGATTTGCTTGGAATTGGTATGAAAATAGTTATTGGCCAATGCCCAATAGGGATTAGTAATGCCATAAGGTGTAAAATAAGCCTCCGGTGTATTAAAAGCACTGGTCAGATCCTTCATATCTACAATAGATACATCACGAGGCAGTTCCAACAAACCATCAATAACAGACGTTCCCTGGTAAGCGCCTACAGCATCTGTCTGACTACGGGCAAAATTCACAGAAGAAGAAAATTTCAACCACTTTACTGGTTCATAGCTGTTACGGAAAGCAATTGTATTACGCTTGTACACATCGTAATCTTCAGGCATAATACCGTCATCGCCAGTATAAGAATAAGACAAATAATAAGTCATCTTTTGGTCATCCGAAACTCCGCTCAATGAAAGGTTGTGATTCTGCGACCAGCCTAAATCAAAGAAGTCCTTTACGTTATCTTTCTTGGCACTGTACTCGTGTATCAACTGCTGATTGTCCCAAACCGGTCCATAAACCTGAGTCGAACCGTCAAAAGCAGGACCCCACGATCCGTTTTCGATAAACGTTTGTCCACCGTACCATCCCTGTCCGAAACTATTCTGCATTTCCGGCAAATAGGATAATTGGCGGACCTGAACATTACCACTATAATTAATAGAGAAATTACGGTTTCCATTTCGTTTACCGCTTTTGGTCGTAATAATAATGACTCCATTGGCAGCACGGCTACCATAAAGTGCCGTAGCGGCAGCTCCCTTCAAAACGGTCATCGACTCTATATCTTGAGAGGCTACGTTGGAGATACCACCCAACGTTACATTTTTTCCTGAACTATATTCGGAACTGTTGGAAAGAGGAATTCCATCCACTACATACAAGGGCTGGTTATCACCGTTAATTGAGCCAAAACCACGAATAACAACATTGCTCACTGAACCAGGATCACTTGATGTACTGCTAACCAGCAAGCCGGCAACCTTACCAGAAAGAGCATCGGCTACATTAGTAGTACGTGCATTAATAATCTCGTCACTCTTAACGGTAGTAGCCGAATATCCTAACGATTTTTCGGAACGGCTGATTCCCATCGCAGTGACTACGACCTCGTCCAATAGCTCCGAATCGACATGCAGTACAACATTGATTACTTTACCAGGCGTTATGGCAACCTCTTGAGGCCGCATACCCACAAACGAAATACACAACGTCTTGGCATCGGCCGGGACATTGCTGATTGTAAACTTACCATCAATATCGGTCATGATACCCATCTGAGTACCCACCACCAACACCGATGCGCCTACGACCGGCTCTCCGCCCTCATTAGAAGTCACAACTCCCGTAACCATGGACGTCTGAGCCAATGCAAAATTTACCCCCATAAAGAAGCAAACCAGCCACAGCATTAACTTCTTTTTCATAAATTCTCTCTTAATTAAATTATTAACGGTACCACAAATATATATTTAAGTTTTTTATATCCTAATCCTTTTAAAAAGAAAACATCATTTTAGCTTATTATTTAATGCTTAACCTTCTATTTTGAATACATATACAATATAATACTAACATAAATCAGGATCCAATATTAACATCAAACAAAGACATCATCATATAAAAACATTTATATGCTACAATTTATAATCATATTCGTTCATATTTCCACAATCTGCAATAAATTCACATGTACAAAAGCTATAAGAGCATATTTTAATGCTTTATCTTTTTGACATAGCATAAAACAAAAAAACGCATTACAAGTAAGAAGATATGCAAAACAGCAATATTATGGCACGACAAACCACCAAATCACAGAGAGAATGCACCTAAAAAGATTTTTTATCCTTCCGAAAGTTTAAAAAAGATCCCATTCACTATCTTTGCCTCCGAAACTGAATATCAGCTTTGCCGCATGAAAAAGAAACAGAAATACTACGTCGTATGGGCAGGTGTCACACCCGGCATCTACGACAACTGGACGGACTGCCAGCTCCAGACCAAGGGATACGAGGGTGCGCGATTCAAGTCGTTCGACACGATGGAGGAAGCCGAACAGGCCTTTGCATCGTCACCTTACGCCTACATCGGGCAGAAAGCCACGGGCACAGAACCGCGAAAAGCCGCCGCAGCCACAGGAGAACTGCCGCCGGAGGTGGTAGAGAACAGCCTGGCCGTCGATGCTGCCTGCAGCGGCAACCCGGGGCAGATGGAGTACCGCGGCGTACACGTGGCCTCGCGCCAGCAAGTGTTCCACTACGGACCCGTCTATGGCACGAACAACATCGGCGAGTTTCTGGCCATCGTCCACGGCCTTGCCCTGCTGAAGCAGAAAGGAATAGACATGCCCATCTACAGCGACAGCCGCAATGCCATCGGCTGGG
>NZ_FR883146.1:13326-21341 GCF_000435115.1 Bacteroides sp. CAG:633
GCGGCAGAAGCAATGCAAGACCAAGCTGCCCCGCGAGCCCCGCACCGAAGGCCTCTTCCAACTGATAGAACGTGCCGAGAAATGGCTGCGCGAGAATACGTACACCACGCCGATACTGAAATGGGAAACCGAACGATGGGGCGAGATTCCGGCGGACTTCGGGCGGAAAGGATGATGCAAATGCAGCAACTGAAAAAGCAGTTCTCATTTTACTCCAACTTTCATCTTCCTTTTATAAAAAGGACCGGCAACCGTACCCTGAAAGGCTTTCCACTCTCTCCCCTAAGCCTTCCGCCAACACTCCAGTATGTTTTCTCTCTTCTCATAGGTATGAGAATGTCGTTCTCATAAGCATGAGAATTCCTTTCTCATAGGTATGAGAAAGAATAAAACCTTAGGCGTTGTCTGGCAAAAAGAGTCGGGAATGGTGCGGCAACGACTAGCGCAAGTCGTAACGCTCGATATATTCGTCGAACTGCGGCTCTTCCTTCAGACCAACCCGACGGAAGAGTGCGGCAATCTTTTCCTGCTCCTCGGGGAAAACAAAGCGTTCACCGTGGCGTATACGGTAGAACATATTCCGCCCGAAAAAACCGTAAAGGGTAGCACGAGCCATGCGGGCTTCCCGGTAAGGCAGTTTCTCAAACTGTTTCAGCACGGCTTCGATGCCTCGTGCATAGCGTACTTTCCGGATGGGCCGGAAATACATACATCCCGCAACGGCCATCTGCCGGGCGGCAGCAGGCGAAAAGACGCGGATAGAAGTATGAGTTGCCGGAACACCTTCGGCTATGGCGCGGCGCAAGCATTCCTTGGCACGGGGGCAAGCATCGTGCAGACAAAGGGTATAATTCTCGGGGAGCAGGGTGTAATCGAAATCGGTTAACATAGGCGTATGGTTAGTATTAGTTGACGAGTTAACAAGGGAACAAGTTGACAAGGGGACAAGTTGACGAGGAAAGAAGGAAAGGATCAGAAAAAGAGTCCCATTCGTCAACTTGTCCCCTCGTCAACTTGTCATCGTATCAGCTCAGCGACTGCATATCGTTCAGTCGCTTGTAATATCCGTCGAGGGCAATCAGTTCTTCGTGAGTACCACGCTCTACGATTTCGCCTTCGTACAGCACGCAGATCTCGTCGGCATTCTTGATGGTCGACAGACGGTGAGCGATGGCAATCGTCGTACGCGACTTCATCAGGCGCTCCAGAGCCTCCTGCACCAGACGTTCGCTCTCGGTATCGAGGGCCGAAGTAGCCTCATCCAGAATCAGGATAGGCGGATTCTTCAGGATGGCACGGGCAATGCTGATGCGCTGGCGCTGTCCACCGGAAAGGCGTCCGCCACGGTCGCCGATCATGGTATCATAGCCCTTCTCCGTCTCCATAATGAAGTCGTGAGCGTTGGCTATCTTGGCAGCTTCGATCACCTGCTCCATCGTAGCATTCTCCACACCGAACGTAATATTGTTGTAGAACGTATCGTTGAAGAGGATGGCCTCCTGGTTCACATTACCAATCAGCGAACGCAAGCTGCGGATAGATACATCCTTCACATTCTTTCCATCGATTATCAGCGCGCCTTCGGCAATGTCGTGATAGCGTGGCACCAGGTCCACCATCGTCGACTTTCCCGAACCGGACTGTCCCACCAGAGCGATTGTCTTGCCCTTGGGCACGGTGAGGTTGATGTGCTTCAGCACCGGACGACCTTCCGTATAGCTGAAGCTGACGTCGCGGAACTCCAACTTATCCTCGAAGTCGGTCAAAGGCAACGGCTGTGCAGGTTCCTTGATAGGATTCTCGGCTTTCAGAATCATATCGATACGGTCCATACTGGCCAGACCCAACGGAATGTTGTAGAAAGCCTTGGAGAATTCTTTCAACGGATTGATGATGCTATACAATATCACCATATAGAAGATAAAGGTAGCCGCATCCATCGGTGCATACGTCTGGTTCAGAATCAGCGCACCACCAAACCACAGGACAATAACAATGACACACGTGCCCAGGAACTCGCTCATCGGGTGTGCCGAACTCTGACGGATAACCATCTCGTTCATGGCCGTGCGGAACTCATCGTTCGTCTTGGTGAAACGTGCCGACATCTTTTCTTCGGCAATAAACGCTTTGATAATGCGCAGTCCGCCCAACGTTTCGTCCAGCTGCGACATGATGTCGCCCCACTGTGCCTGCGCGGCCGAAGACTGGCGCTTCAGCTTACGGCTGACTACACCCATAATCCAACCGGCAAAGGGCAGAATAACTATGACGAAGAGCGTCATCTGCCAGCTCACGGTGAACAGGGTAAAGAAATAAATCAAAAGGGCTATCGGGTTGCGGATAAGCATATCAATCGAACTCGTCAGCGAGTTTTCAACGGCCGTCACATCGGCACTCATACGGGCTATGATGTCGCCCTTGCGCTCCTCGGAGAAGAAACTGAGAGGCAGCTTCAGCACCTTATTATATACTTCGATGCGGATATCGCGCACAATACCCGTACGCAACGGCACCATCACCGCCGATGAAGCGAAGTAACCTGCCGTCTTCAGCAGTGTCATAAATATCAGAACGCCTCCCAGCATGACAAGCGTCAGGAAAGCACCGTTCGTCTCTACGAAATGGCTGATCCAGTAATAAGCATTATTCACCAGCACATCCTTATCGAAATGTTCCCAATCCATCGGCTGATATTCGTACACTTTGCCATCTATCTTGAACAGAATATTCAGAATCGGGATAATGGCCATGAACGAGAACACATTAAGCCACTGCGACACGAAGTTCAGGATAACAGCCCATGTCAGATACTTGCGGTAAGGTTTGATGTACCGCTTCATCAAAGAAAAAAATTGTTTCAGCATAATTATCAAGTGAATAACGGGGACAAAGGTAGAGAAAAAATACGACCTCTGCAACAAGAATGAAATATTAGCGGATGCCGACTATACGCACCACCCGCCAAGACCTCTTACAGCTACTTCCCCTTACGGCGTAAAGCACGGAAGAGATATTTTGCAAACAAGCCGGAAGCTACAGCCGGAGAAATCTGCCACACCGCACGGCACATGCCCCAGAGGTCTGCCACGTCGAAGACACTTCGCAACGAGCAAACCAGTATGGTCTTTATATAACTCTTCAATGCACAGTGCAAAACAGCATCGTCCCGGCGGTCGGGATAATATCTGGCAATCCAGTCCACGAACAGAGCGGTAGCCTTCGCCTTCTCCTTGTTGTAAACGACAGAATTGGATATGTTCTCGTTCTCGGCATTCCGCCAGCACACCGGCTGTCCGTACAGCGACACGATGCCACCTGCCAGGTCGGCAAAACGAGCCCATGAGGCATCGTCCGAACACCAAGCCAGCGGAAACTTCACAAAGCCACCTGCCTCAGTATACACATCGCGGCTGAATACATACTCACACGCCGCAGAAGATATTTTTCCGCCAAGCTTGTCCAACAGGAAATGATAACCCGAAATACAGTCCGCATCGAACGGCGGATTGCTACGGAACAAATGGCCTTCGGCATCGACCAGCGACAACGGGAAACGGAAAAAGACACGAGTATCGCCATGCACCGCAGCTGCCTGCAAGATGCGCTCTACGCCGTCAGCGGGCATCAGATCGTCGTCGGAGAAAAGCCAGATTAACGGTTCATTACGGCTCAGCGCAATGCAACGCTCCCAATGACCGGGCAAATCGTTCCGACCCATATTTTCTTCGAAACGATGGTATACGAGGGGAAACTCATTCCGATAGCGTCCGACAATCTCTTCCAGATTCTGCGGGCTGTTATCATCACCGATGTACACCACAAAATCCTTGCAACTTTGCTTCGCGATAGAATCCAACGTAGCCTGCAAGAAACGACTTTTATAAGCCGGTATCACAATTGCCAGTCTGCTGTCCATACCCTTTACTGTTTCATTCGACATTATTCTTTCATTACCTTACGCCTTTCGTTCCGGCAGTTTCTCACCCAGAATCTGCTCGTAAATCGCCATCCGGCGCTCCAGCATTTCCTGCGGATTGTACAGAGCACTCAGCTTGTCGGCAGCCTGCTGCACCAGTTTTTCCTGCAGTTTTTCGTCCTCGGCCAGCCGGACTACCGCATCGGCAAAGGCCGAAGCCTCATCGGCTATCAGACATTCCTCACCACTACGGAAGTCAAGCCCTTCGACTCCTTTGGAAGTAGTGACAAACGGCACCCGGGCAAAGACGGCATCCAGTATCTTCATGCGCATTCCGCTTCCCACCCGAATGGGCACAATGGAAATGGCTCCTTTCAGGAAAGTTGTCAGCTCGTCTACAAACCCCATGAACTCCATTTCCGGGCAGACTTCGCAAAGCCTCTTTGCATCTCCGCTGTTCCACTTTCCTACCAGTTGGAATGTGAATTTGAATCCACGCTGACGCAAAAGCGGAGCTATTTCGGTGCAGAACCAGGTGACGGCATCCCAGTTCGGTGTATGGTCTTCGCCGCCTACAAACACCAGACGATTGGTTTGCGCAGGCACAAACGTATCAGCCACATTTCCCGACTTGCGTATCACTGCCGGAGAAGTATAAATGCGCTCTGTCCGTCCCAAAAGTTCGGCCAGCAAGGCACGGTCGGTCTCGGTCAGTGCAATCAGATGTTTATAGCTGTCCAGCGCCCCTTTCTCAAAATCTCTTGCCACACCATAAAGCATACGGTCTTCATTGGTCATCTGCTTGAGAAGTTTCATTTCGTTCTGGTTGCGAATGTATCGCAGTTCATGATGCACAAACACGGTCTGTACATCGTCCGGCAGAACGTAAACCAGTGGTAACAGATCATAGAACTGAGTTTCCACTATGTCAAATCCCATGCGTGAAACCTTGGCCACATAGTCGACATACTGGCTGTCGAAGTTCCTGAAAGTAGAATTCATGATGGTGCCTCTTCTACGTACTTCATTATCCTCGACGGCCTGAGTGCCGTGTGCAACCAGCTGCCTCCGCATTTTGCGGGCAACCGATGCCTGAATTTTTTTCAGCCATTTGTAATACAGCGGATGCTTGATCGAATAACCCTTTTCTTCGTCCCCGGCTTCGAACAGGAAGAACTCTACATCGGGCCAGATTTTCTTCAGCTCCTTCACCGCCTGCCTTTCTCCGGAAGTGTGCGGATTGAGCAAAATAGACACTGACAAATAGCGACGCATGTAGTCCACCATATTAAAGAAAGCCTGATTACCTCCGGAGTTCAGAGGATAGGGAGGCCAAGGGTTAATTATAAGAATCTTTTTCATCATCGAACACATTCGTAAACGTTTCACATCCGGAGTATCCCGATAACTGTCCAACCGGAATCCGGTTATATTATTTTAAAACAGCCGACTTAGGCTGTTGGTTCAACATTCTTCCACACTTTATTGTAGACATCTATATACTGCCGGGCAGTGCAGGATATCTCAAATTTCCGTGCAACAGGCGCCACACGTCTTTTCAGCTCGCCATACAATGACGAATCGGTAGCAAGCCGGACTATAATATCCGTAAGGGTGTCTACCGGCACTTTCCCGTCCTTCAGTTCGAACAGGGCTCCTGCCACTCCGCCGTCCGCATCGGTAATCATGTTCCGGATTTCTCCAACATCGCTGGCTATGATGGGGGCACCACTCATCAGGCTTTCGATTACTACCAGCGGAAAGCTTTCTCCTTTGAAGTATGAGGGAAGCAGTCCGGCATCGGACATGGCGAAATAATTGCGCACATTTCCTTGCCTGCCCATCAGATGTATGAACGGAGGAAGATCCTGCTGCTTCAGCGCCTCATAGCACTCGCCGTCTCCTACCAGAAGCAAATGAACCGGCCGCTGTATGGTTGCATTGGCCCGTTTCACAGCCTCTACCGCTTCCATCCAGCCTTTGTACAGAAAGCCGCGGCTCACCAGCGACAGGCAGAAAGCATCTTCCTCAATGCCCAGACTGGCCCGACTATAAGGCGACAAGGGAAGATAGGGCAGACCATTGCCTATTTTCTTCAGCCGAATCTGCGACTGAACGTGCTTCAGCGGGAGCAGATTCTTATCTGCGATGTAGACAAAGCACGAACATACGGGGAGCACTGCTTTCAGAATCTTGTTCAGTTCCTCTTCCGGCACAGCTTCGTACATTCCGTGAAGGGTGACTACCTGCTTACACGGAAACGAACGGTTGCCGATGGCATTGGCCACCGCACTGTCGATGGTTCCGTGATGGGTATGGATGATGTCGGCACCCAGCATAGTCATCACGTTGCGAAGCTGTAAGACGTGCGGCAAAGCCAGCAAAGGCACATTCCGGTCCAGTTTCTGCCTGATTTCTTTTTCACCACGCTCTCCTCTGAAATCGACAAACGTCACGGCAATGCCCTGTCTCTTCAGCTCATTGGCCAGGTAGATGGGAAAGACCTCTCCTCCTCCCTGCATCATGGCATAAGTACAAATCAGCACATTGGGCTGTCTGTCCGCCATGCTTTCTTTTATCTTGTCCAAAGAATAAGCCTTCTCGACTTCTTCCACAGTGATACATTGCTTTTCAAGGCAATGTTGAATCAGATTTTTCTTTACCACCTCGAAAACTGCCGCATCGACTGCATAGTTCCGGGCCACGAAACAGGAAATCTGCAACGTTTCCGTATAATAGTCCAGCGTCTTCTGAATCTTCAGCGACGTGCTTCCCGGATGAATTCTGTAATAATTGTTCACCCGATTGGTATAGCTTACAGCTCCGCCTTTAATCAGCCACAGGTAGAACAGCCAGTCGCCGCACAAGGACATCTGCTCCCATTGGGATATAATGTCAGCCGGAATGGTACCTATGTTCCGGAAGACGGCACTGCTGACGTTGGGCACCACATTCTTGATAGCAAAAGCCTTGCTTACGAGCTTGTGGGCCGACATGATGAACGGCGCATTCCAGACAACCGGCAAATCGGCCAGATACTCTTCCTGCGACCAGATCTGCTTTCCTTCCTGCATGAATACGCTTCGTGCAAACGACAGCATGACCGACTGATGGCGCAAGCCCTGAAGCACTGTTTCCAGAAAATTCCGGTCGCAATAGTCGTCGCTCTCGGCAATCCAGACAAACTCTCCCCTCGCCAGTTCCAGTCCTTTGTTCCACTGATGGAACACTTTGCCCGAATTGTGTTCATTGGCAACCAGGCGAGTATTTTCGGGATACTTCCGCGCATACTCTTTCAGCACCTCTACACTTCCGTCGGTCGAACAATCGTCCAACAGGATCACTTCGAAGTGTCTGTACGTCTGATTATAAATGGAGTCCAACCGTTCTTTCAGATAGCGGGCATGATTGTAGTTGGGCACGATGATGCTGACCAAAGGCGGCTTTTTCCAGGTCACCGGTACATCCAGTGCACCAAAGTCATTATCCCTGACATTAGGGGACACTCTTTTTGAAGATAAGAACTTTGTGGAATGAATAAATTTCAGATAATGCGTACGGGTAAAAGCATCTGTTTTTTCACGTTTAAACAGAGTCACTTTAAAGCACTTGCGTTTTTCAACAGAATACAAGCTGCTTCCCGTAATCCTCTTTTCATAAACCAAGGGCAACAGCTTATGCCGAAAAAGTTTTTTCAGTGTCATTTCAGTCATTTCACTTTACAGAAACAATACATTTTACATACAGGTAGGCTAAAACACAGCTTTCTTCGATTCACAGAATCCAACAAAGCTTTATATAAAAAAACAAACTACGCACGAATACTGCATCACGTTGCGTTAAGGTTTGTTATTTGCGACTGCATCACGACGACCGGTCTGTTCGGGCACACACGGGTTTCGAGACACTCTCTCCAATAGTTTATTTTGCAAACATAGTAAAAGTTCTCCTATGCCACAACTTTCGACCGAAAAATCAGTGAAAGACATGGATTTCTGAAGAAGATACGCTAACTTTGCTTCTGAAAACCAGATATCCCGTATAAACATGCCTCCCAAAGTCAGCGTCATCGTGCCCAACTACAATCATGCCCGCT
>NZ_FR883147.1:0-1115 GCF_000435115.1 Bacteroides sp. CAG:633
CATGGCTCGCGAGCCGTGCAAGTGTTGCTCATGAGCCGTGCAAGTGTCGCTCGCGAACGACACTTGTATGGCTCATACCGTATAAAAGGAACGGATGATTATCAATAAGGAATCATATCCTTCAGGATGCCCTCGCGATACCAGGGGTCGTCTATCTCCTTCAGCACCTTGCCCATTTCGGCACAAAGCTGCTTCACGACTTCGGCATTCTCCTCCAGTGGCAGGTTGTTCAGCTGATAAGGATCGTGTTCGTCATCGAACAGCAAGGTTTTCTTCAGCTGCTTAGTCTTGCGGTCGATGTAGAGGGCCAGTGTATACTTAGCCGACTTGAACCCGCGAGCCGAGGGGAAATAGGACTGCACCTTGCCATCGGCATCCTTCTCGCCGTCTACGTTCTGTATGTAAAGCGCACCGGTCGGGCGTACCACGTCGGCCTGTGCATCGAGGAAGAGCGGAGCATAATTACGCCCCTGCACCGTGGCAGGAATCGAATCGGCCAGGCCGGCCAGGCCCAACAAAGTAGGCATGATGTCGGGCGAACACAGCATCAGGTCGTCGACACGCGGCTTTATCTGTCCGGGGAAACGTACCAGGAAGGGGACGTTCATCGACTCGGCATAAGGCGAGTTCTTCGGATCGTCGGTACCCTGGCTGCACATGGTTTCGCCATGGTCGGACGAAAATACGACGATGGTGTTCTTGTCCAGTCCCAACTCCTTCAGTGCATCGAGTATCTGTCCGAATGCACGGTCTACACCCGTCACCGACGCAAAGTAGTAGCGTGCCGACTCGGCCTTCTTCATTGTCGGGTCAGCATTGGGGCGTATCAGCAGGCTGTCCAGCGGCTGATCTTTGTACAGGTTGAAGTCTTCTTCCATGCAGTCGTCCAGCGAACGGTACGGGCTGTGGGGCGGATTCATGCCTACCATGATGAAGAAAGGCTTCTTCGGGTCGCGCACGTTTCCTTCGTTCTTCAGATACGACACCACTTTGCCGGCCTCGTGCAGGGGCGACCACTCTTTGGGGTCGTGACGGCGGCCGTCGGTATCCCAGTAATGGGGATTCTTGTGTTCGTCGAACGTACCGTACGAATACCAGTAGTTAAAGCCATGACG
>NZ_FR883147.1:1147-8120 GCF_000435115.1 Bacteroides sp. CAG:633
TCTGCAGGGGTATAGGCATCCCATGCGGGCACCTGCTCTTCTACGTAGTGGCCGGGGTTATTGGGGTCGTTGGGTGTCGGACAGTCGACATGCAGTTTGCCGAAATAAGCACAGTCGTAACCAGCCTTGCTGAAAACGTCGCTGACACATTCGGCGTCCTGACGCAACGAACTGATGGGGCGGTTAGAATGACAGTTCAGTGGCACTCCGCTCTTATTGGGGTACATGCCTGTCAGCAGAATGCCCCGATGGGGACTGCTTAAGGGACAGTTGCTCTGCGCCGAAGTCAGCACCAGCGACTCGCGGGCAAAATCGTTCAGACGGGGCGTATGTACCGGGTCGTTGCGGAAGTTGACATGTTCGCGGAATCCTTCCTGTCCCCAGAACTCCATGGCATGATTGCGGTACTGGTCGGGGAAAACATAGATGACGTTGGGTTGCAAAGCAGCCGGCTCTTGCCGGGCAGATTTGCACCCGGCCAGAGCCAGCAGTCCCATGCCCCCCACCAATATATTAAAGGGATGTTTCATGGATTAAAACAGATTAAATGTAGGGATTATTTCTTCTCCAAGTCTCTTTTACGGATCAAGCCTTCCAGGAAGTAGTAGTCGGCATAGTTCAGAGGCACGTCGATTTCGGCACCATGAGGAATACTTCCTACCGAGTGCATCAGAATGAAGTTGCCGTTTGTTCCTACAGCTGCACGGTAAGCGGGTGAACCCAGGCTTTCCATTATCTTGTCGGCAGTTTCCTTATATCCCTTGTTGGGTACATAAGTACTCAGCTCATACAAGGCAGAAGCTGTACAGGCAGCAGCCGAAGCATCACGCGGCTCATTGGGGATGTTGGGAGCGTCAAAGTCCCAGTAAGGAACCAAGTCTTCGGGCAGGTTCTTGTTGTTGAAGATGAAGTTGTATACCTTTTCGGCTTGCTCCAGATACTTGGCATCGTGTGTATAGCGGTAGCACATTGTGTAACCGTAGAACGCCCATGCTTGTCCGCGTGCCCAAGCTGACTCGTCGGCATAGCCCTGCGCAGTCTGTTTCTTGCGAACCTCGCCAGTCTCCGGATCATAATCTACTACATGATAGCAGCTGTTGTCTGCGCGGAAGTGGTTCTTCATTGTTGTATTGGCGTGGCTTACTGCAATGTTATAGAAAGTAGAATCGCCCGACATCAACGAAGCTTCGAACAGCAATTCCAGATTCATCATGTTGTCGATGATCACCGGACACTTCCATCCGCGCTGTGCTTGCCATCCTTTGTCGGCATCCCATGATTGTATCACTCCTGCTCCGGGACGGAAACGGGTAGACAGAGACTTGGCAGTCTGTATGATAACCGGCTTGTACTCCTCCTTGCCCAAACGACGATAACCGTTCAGATAGCTGGAACCAATCATAAAGCCTACATCGTGGTGCCATGTCAGGTATTGCACCGAGTCAAGAGCTTCGGTATACTTCTCTGCCAGTGGGATCCATTTCTTATCACCGGTCAGCTCGTAAGTGAACCAGATATTGCCGGGGAAGAAACCGGAGCACCAGTCGTCAATAGGAATGTAATGAATACTGCCATCCTTGTCAATCGTACGCGGATTCAGTACCTTTCCTGACTTCTCGATAATATCGGTCTGCAGCGTATGTTGCGCTACCGCATTATCAATGTTGTCTTGAATAAAATCGATTTCAGTTTTCTTTTGTCCTGCACAACCGGCAAAAACAAGAAGGGCAAGCCCCAATGTTGCGAAAGCAGTTTTCATAGATAGTGGATTTATAATTTAAAATTTAGAATTGTTTCGTTGACAAAAGTAACCGTCATTTTACAAATAGACCCACCCAAATCATACAATTAAAGGCCAAAATTGTTATTTTTGCGCCTAAACGGAACAATTTGAACTAAATAACCACAAAAATATGACTGCACAAGATTTCTTTAAGAATGACCTGTTTGCCAGAAATGCTGGAGTAGAACTGCTGGAAGTAAAAGAAGGATATGCCAAAGCATGCCTGACCATCACAGCCGACCACCTGAATGCAGGAAACCGTACCCAGGGAGGAGCCATCTTCACACTGGCAGACCTGGCTCTGGCAGCAGCTGCCAATTCGCACGGCACGCTGGCGTTCTCACTCTCGTCCAACATCACCTTCCTGCGCAGCAGCGGACCCGGCGACACTCTGTATGCCGAAGCACGCGAACGCTACATAGGCCGTACAACCGGCTATTACCAGATAGACGTAACCAATCAGGAAGGCAAACTGATAGCGACGTTCGAATCGAGCGTGTTCCGGAAGGGCGATACCCTCCCGTTTACTCTGTAACTATCGAAGTCATCGGATAACGGTTGCCTCTTACACTCTTGAAGAAAGCTTTGGCCGAACCGAAATTCAGGTACATATCCAACCGGATGGGCAAATGGTTGTCATCGTCGGAAATAAAGAAGGTGATGACTTCCTGCTCTTTTCCTTTCTTATACTCGACAAAGGAAAACACCAGACAGCGGTACGTCGTATCATTGTTGGCTTTCACATTCTCTTTGCCCCGATAAATCAAAGTCTGTTCCTCGACTCTGCGCCCGGTAGCCATCGGAAAGAGTATCTTATCGCCGACTTTATAGTCGCGCGAATCGTACGAACGTGCCTGAGCCAGAATACTCAGCATATCGAAGATACAACGCGAATCGTTATATTCCATCTCATACTTTGTACCATCCCGGTAAGTACGACGTTGCTTTACATAGGACACTCCGTCCTTGTAAGAGAACCACGCCTCGTCCACCGTATAACGCTTACCTTCTTCGGCTGCCTTACGGAAATAAAGCGGTTCCATACGATCCGTAATGTAACAGGTCAGCGTATCACGCATCTTGAAGAAGAAATCGGTCTGCTTGCTACCTGTCGATAACAGGTTCATCCGATAAGCCGGAGCGTGATTAAAGGTAGTCGAATTTGTCGTCAGGCTGGCCAGACCTACCTTTTTCCAGATAAACTTCCAGTTGAAATACAAGTCGTACACAACCTGTTCACCCGATTTGAAAGCTTTGTTTTCGGCAGGACACTGTGCCCGGAGCGGCATGGCAACCGTCGTGCATAGCCACCCTATCACCAACAGCATCCACAGCCGTCCTTTGTTAGTAATTGCTGCTGTTACTGTTGCGGTTATTTTTTTTCTTTTTGTCTTCATCTGGTTTCTGTTTTTTAAGTACATCAGGCTTCTGCTTGTCCAATGGTCTGTCTTTTACATTCCATGTTTGGGTCAATTCGAAGTTAGCCTTCAGTTCGATAACTTGCCAATAATAAAACACTTCTTCCGGCTGACGTTTAGCAGCATAATCGCCTTCCGTCCATACGCCGTCACCATTCCTGTCATTGATCAGACGTGCTCCGTATTTGCCCGGATTCAGGAAATAAAAGTCTGCTTTCCCGTCAACCACCGGAACCGAACGCACCACCTTGTCCTGTTCGTCAAGCAAATCTACGAAAGCCAGGGAATCGGCGCCCGAAACATTAAAGAATATGGCTCCGTAATCTTCCTGCTTTTTCACCTTAAAGTCCTTTTTGATTTTATCGGTGAAAAGCCCGTACAGACCATGGAAAGCCATTGAATCGACTTCAAAAGAATAACTTCCGTCGAATTCCCAGTCTTTGCCGGGCAATACATTATATACTTTCTGGTCAAGCGAATCTTTCACCAACTCGATAGGCAGGTCTGTCCACAGCGAGTCGACCTGTTGCCGCAAATGGATAGCCGTATCGTTTATACTGCTCAATGGTTCCTGGAAAGTCAACGTAATGTAATCGTATATATCCATAGGCGAGGGAGCATATACGTCAACTGGCAAGAAATTAACCTGGATGGTGTCTTTATCTCCCCGTTTACGCTTCTTCTCCAACTCTTTTTCGCGCTCTTTCCGTTCTTTTTCCAGTTCCTTCTCACTCTTGGGACGCTGTTTCGACACCAGCTTCAGGGTATCGGTCCGCGGTACCAGCTGCTTCAGCGAATCGGTATAAAGATAAGAAAGACTCATCTTCAATGTATCAATCTGATAAATCAGCGAATCCTTAATCCAATAGTGCAACGTATCGTTACGTCCCGTTGTCTGTTCGATGACAAAAGCATCTTTTTCATCAAAATTCAAGCCCTTCAATACCGGCAAGCTATCGGCCGGAGCCGTAAAGTAAAGCGAGAATTCCTTGGGAGTAAGACGTTCGCTACGAGCCAGACGCTGTGAGAAACGCTTTTCCTTAAAGCAACGCAGCATCACGTCATCCGGCAGATAATGCGTATAATTCCGGTCGATAATAGTATCTATCGTCAGCGAGTCGACCCACACCGTATCATGACGCAAACGTATTTCCGAAGAAGGAATAACCAGCGAATCATTGAAAGCAATCGCTTCAGTAGGCTGGGAATAATAATAATTCTGATCGGCATCCTGCAAAGCGTAAATGCGGTATTGGCCGGCTGCAACTCCCCTAATGGAAAAGCGTCCGCGGCTGTCCGTCAGTCCCACACGGTCGAATGGCAAAGCTGTAAACGCCGAATCGGCAAGATTGGCATGCAGGCCGACCAACATACCCTTAACAGGCTCCAAGTTCTCGGCATTGAGTAACGTACCGGATATGACCATCGTATCCAATACCGCACCTGTCGAAAACGTATAGGTAAACGACTCTAGGGGATTGCCTTCGTTATTGTCCTGAATGGCGTCGCCAAAATCTATGGTATATGTTACATCTTTTTTCAGTGTATCCTGCAAGCTCACCAATACGCGCTTGCTGCTGGCCTTAATTTCGGGCTGCTGCACCTGTGGCGGAGAGATAACAATCTTTTCATTCGGCTTTTCCAGCGTGATATATTCATCGAACTCAATGGCTATCTTCTTCTTGGTGTTATGCAATGCTCCCGGCTTGGGCGAGGCCGACACAAAACGGGGAGGATCTTCATCATAAGGACCTCCTTCCAAACGTCCGATACTCGCACAAGAATAAAGTGCAGCTCCTATAACTGCAGCCACTCCTAATCGCCGAAAAAACGATTTCATCCTACTATTATAACGATTGCAATTTAACATGCTGCAAAAATAAAGGTTATCTATTAATTAGCTGTATACTTTACAGTATTTTAAACAAAAAACCTCCTTTGCCCCGCATATATATATGAAACATAGTTAAAAAAGCAAAGTATTCATACCTTATACAACAAGAAAAGAATAAATTTGCACACAAAAAACTAATTAGAGGTATTTAGTTTTCATAGGGAAGCCCCTATATATGGGCAAGAACACACACAAGCTTTGGCAAATCAATGACAATATAATATCACATAAGAGAATATAAAGAGTATGAAGAGTAGATTAGGATTATTGGTATGTTGCCTGGCACTGCTAAGCAGTTGCGGACAAGGCAACAAAAGTACGGGCAGTGCCCCCGAAATTGCAGTCATGGAGGTAAACACCACTACTGCGAACCTGACAAACAGTTACCCTGCTACAATCAAGGGTAAACAAGACGTAGAAATCCGCCCAATGGTAAGCGGTTTCATTACCCAATTACACGTAGATGAAGGTGCCGTCGTACGCAAAGGACAAGTATTGTTCACTATCGATCCCGTACAATACCAAGCTGCCGTACAGACTGCCAAAGCAACTGTAGAAACTGCCAAAGCAGCCTTAAGTACCCAAGAACTGACTACTGCCAACAAGAGAGAACTGAACAAAAAACAGATCATCAGCGACTATGACCTGAAAATGTCCGAGAACCAGTTGGCACAAGCCAAAGCCACACTGGCACAAGCCGAAGCTCAGCTCATCAATGCCAAGAACAACCTGTCGTATACTCAGGTTACCAGCCCCAGCGACGGTGTAGTAGGTACCATTCCTTACCGTGTAGGTAGTTTGGTTAGCGCTTCCATTGCTACCCCACTTACCACTGTGGCCGACATTTCCGAAATGTACGCTTACTTCTCAATGACCGAGCGTCAGTTGCTGTCAATGATACGCGAAGGAGGCACCATGAAAGAAATTCTCGACAAGATGCCTGATGTTCAGCTGCAACTTATCGACGGAACCATGTATGCCGACAGTGGACGTGTGGAAACAATCAGCGGTGTCATCGACCAGACTACCGGTTCAGTAAACATGCGTGCCCTCTTCCCCAACAAGCACAATATTCTGCGCAGTGGCGGTACAGGTAACGTTGTCTTCCCCAATCCGTTACACGACGTTGTTATGATTCCTCAGTCGGCTACAACCGAAATCCAGGACAAGCGATTTGTTTTTGTACTCCAGGCAGACAATACACTAAAAAATACCGAAATCAAAGTCTTCACTTTGGACGACGGCAAGTATTTCTATGTAACCGAAGGTCTTAAGAAGGGCGACAAAATAGCCATAGAAGGCGTACAGTCGCTGAAAGACGGACAGGCAGTAACTCCGATTACCCCAGCCGACAAAGAAGCCGAATACCAAAAGGCGCTGAAAGACCAGAAAGAAGGTAACATACAGACTGCATTCAAATAACAAGTTAATGAGTTGACAAGTATAATAGGCTAACCTATCGCGAAAAGGACAATAGATATCCTCTCTTCCCCTATTTGTGTTAGCCAATTCGCCTTAAAGCCGAAAGTCCGTCAACCAAACAATAAAAGAAGAAACAATGAAACTAGATAGATTTATAAACCGCCCTGTACTATCGACGGTTATCTCCATCCTGATAGTAATCCTGGGCTTTATTGGTCTGGCAACATTGCCTATTACGCAATATCCAGACATTGCACCGCCTACGGTATCCGTACGTGCCACCTATACCGGTGCCAATGCACAGACCGTATTGAACTCTGTTATTGCCCCGCTGGAAGACCAGATCAATGGTGTAGAAAACATGATGTACATGACTTCGAACGCCTCCAACAGCGGTTCGGCTGATATCTCCATCTACTTCAAGCAAGGTACTGACCCCGATATGGCAGCCGTAAA
>NZ_FR883147.1:8131-14126 GCF_000435115.1 Bacteroides sp. CAG:633
CCCCGATATGGCAGCCGTAAACGTACAGAACCGTGTGTCCATGGCACAAGGACTGTTGCCGGCCGAAGTAACCAAAGTCGGTGTAACCACCCAGAAGAGACAGACCTCTATGTTGATGATCTTCTCACTCTACGACGAGAAAGACCAATACAACATTGAGTTCATTGAGAACTACGCCAACATCAACCTTATTCCTGAGGTAAAACGTGTTACCGGTGTAGGTGATGCCAACGTGATGGGTGTGGACTACTCTATGCGTATCTGGCTGAAACCAGACATCATGGCTCAGTACAAACTGATCCCCAATGACGTAGTAGCAGCACTAGGCGAACAAAACATCGAAGCAGCTCCCGGACAGTTGGGTGAACGTGGAAAACAAACTTTCCAATACACACTGCGCTATAAAGGTCGTCTGCAACAAACCAGCGAATTCGAGGATATTGTTATCAAAGCACTCGAAAACGGTGAAGTTTTGCGTCTGAAGGACATCGCCCGTATCGAACTGGGACGTATGACCTACAGCTTCAATAATACAGTAAACGGTCACAAGGCTGTCAGCTGTATCGTTTACCAGATGGCAGGAACCAATGCAACCCAAACCATCAGCGACATTGAAGCATTGCTCGATGACTACGCAACCCAATTGCCTGCCGGCTTGAAGATCAACATTGCACAGAGTGCCAACGACTTCCTCTTCGCATCTATTCACGAGGTAGTAAAGACTTTGATCGAGGCATTCATCCTTGTGTTCATTGTGGTTTACATCTTCCTGCAGGACATGCGTTCTACCCTGATTCCGGCCATTGCAATCCCAGTAGCTTTGATCGCCACATTCTTCGTACTGAAGCTTATCGGATTCAGTATCAACTTGCTGACCCTTTCGGCTATGGTGCTCGCTATTGCCATTGTGGTCGATGATGCCATTGTGGTTGTCGAAGGTGTCCATGCCAAGCTTGACCAAGGTTACAAATCGGCCAGAGCAGCTTCTATCGACGCCATGCACGAATTGGGCGGCGCCATCGTCTCTATTACATTGGTGATGATGTCCGTATTCGTCCCTGTAAGCTTCATGGGTGGTACAGCCGGTACATTCTACCGCCAGTTCGGTCTTACCATGGCCATTGCCATCGGTTTCTCCGCATTGAACGCCTTGACACTGAGTCCTGCCCTGTGTGCCATCTTCCTGAAACCCCATAACACCAACGCTCCTCTTAAAGAGCGTGTTGGCACTGCCACCAAGGAAGCCCGTAAAATCTTCATTGCACGCTATGCCGACTCTTTGGGTCGTCTGATGCGTCCCGGTATAACATTGCTGTTCACTATCATCGCCATTATCGGTATGATCTTCGGTCTGTTCAGTTTCGAGAATCATCCGGTGCTCTGTGTTGTGATGATTGTCATCAGTATTCTGGCTTTGGCCGGTATGACAACCGACAAGTTCAAGAGCTCCTTTAATGATTCCTATAACTCACTTCTTGGCAAGTACAAAAAGCAAGTGCTGAAATTCATCCAGAAGAAATGGTTATCGGGAAGCATTGTAGTAGCTTCTATTGCCCTGCTGGTTGTCTTTATGCAGACAACGCCTACAGGTATGGTGCCCAATGAAGATACCGGTACCATCATGGGTGCCGTGACCTTACCTCCCGGAACCTCACAAGAACGTGCCCAGGAAATTCTGAACCGTGTAGACAGCCTCGTAGCTTCCGATCCTGCCGTACAATCGCGTACTATTATTTCCGGTTTTAGCTTCATCGGTGGCCAAGGCCCTTCGTACGGTTCGGTCATCATCAAACTGAAAAACTGGGAAGAACGCTCTACGATGCAGAACTCCAATATTGTTTATGCAACCCTCTTCATGCGTGCTCAAAAAGTGATCAAAGAAGCACAGGTATTGTTCTTCGCTCCGCCTATGATTCCGGGTTACTCAGCATCTAGCGATATCGAGCTTAACATGCAGGATAAGACGGGTGGTGACCTGAACCACTTCTTCGACGTGGTCAACGCTTATACAGCCGAATTAGAGAAACGTCCGGAAATCAACTCTGCACGTACCAGCTTCAACCCGAACTTCCCGCAGTACCTGCTGAATATTGATGCAGCTGCTTGTAAGAAAGCAGGCCTTAGTCCAAGCACCATTCTTACTACGCTACAAGGATATTATGGAGGTATGTATGCATCCAACTTCAACAGTTTTGGTAAGATGTATCGTGTCATGGTACAGGCAGAACCCGACGCAACCAAGAACCTGGAGTCACTGCAAAGTATCAAGGTGCGCAACGGCAATGAGATGGCTCCTATTACCCAGTTTGTTTCTATCGAGAAAGTTTACGGTCCGGATGTTATCAGCCGATTCAACCTATATACTTCTATGAAAGTCATGGTAGCTCCTGCTTCCGGCTACACTTCAGGTCAAGCGCTGCAAGCCATTGCCGAAGTAGCTCAGCAAAATCTGCCTGCCGGTTTCGGTTACGAATTAGGAGGTATGGCGCGTGAGGAGGCAGAAACCAGTGGTAGTACAACCGGACTTATCTTTGTACTGTGCTTCGTCTTCGTCTACCTGTTGCTGAGTGCACAATACGAAAGTTACATTCTGCCGCTGTCCGTATTGCTCTCAATCCCGTTCGGTCTGTTGGGAAGCTTCCTCTTCGTCAACGGAGCCAGTGCCATCGGCAGCATCCCTGCCTTGAAGATGATTATCGGCTCTATGTCCAACGACATTTACATGCAGATTGCCTTGATCATGTTGATGGGTCTGTTGGCCAAGAATGCCATCCTGATCGTTGAGTTCGCACTTGATCGCCGTAAGATGGGTATGAGTATCACATGGGCAGCCGTACTGGGTGCCGCCGCCCGTCTGCGTCCTATCTTGATGACGTCAATGGCCATGATCGTCGGTCTGCTCCCGCTGATGTTTGCTTCGGGTGCCGGCGCCAACGGTAACCGTACACTCGGAACATCGGCCATCGGCGGTATGTTGATCGGTATGATCCTGCAGATCTTCATCGTACCTGCCCTGTTCGTAGCTTTCCAATATCTGCAAGAGAAATTCAAACCGATGGAATGGGAAGACGTGGACAACTCCGATGCAGAACCTGAGATAGAACAGTACACCAAATAATATCCAAACAGGCAAGAATGCAGAATGAGCATCCAGACATGCTCATTCTACATTCTTCATTAAAATAGCATTTATGAAGAAACAAATCATAACTTTGATGTGTGCCACTGCCCTGTTAAGCAGTTGTCACATCTACAAATCATACGACAGACCCGAAGACATCACGACAGCAGGGCTCTATCGCGACACCGTAGCCGGTGGCGATACACTCGTTGCCGATACAGCCAATTTCGGGAATCTGCCCTGGAGGGAAGTTTTCACCGACCCGAAACTGCAAGCCCTCATCGAACAAGCACTGACCAGTAGCCCCGATATCCGCATTGCAGCCTTGAAAGTTAAAGAAGCTCAGGCTCCGTTACTGGCCTCTAAACTGGCATTTATCCCTGCATTGACTCTTTCGCCTCAGGGAACAGTCAGCAGTTGGGACAAAGGCAAAGCCACACAGACCTATTCGCTGCCCGTAACTGCCAGCTGGCAGATTGACCTGTTCGGACAACTTCTGAATCTGAAACGTCAGGCACAAGCCACTTTGGAACAAACCAAAGCCTACGAACAGAACACCCGTGTACAGCTCATCGCCAACACGGCCAATCTGTACTACACCCTGCTGATGCTCGACCGTCAGCTGGAAATAACCGAAGGAACAGCCGAGATTCTGAAAAAGAATACCGAAACGATGGAAGCCATGAAGGAATCCGGTATCTATAATACGACAGAAGCTGCTGTAGAGCAAAGCCGCGCTGCATACGCACAAGTGCAGGCTTCATTGCCTGACATCCGTACCAACATCCGCGAGATCGAAAACTCTCTCTGCCTGTTACTGGGCGAACCAGCACACGCCATCGAACGCGGTATACTGGAAGAGCAACAGCTCCCCAGCGATTTCTCAGCTGGCATTCCTCTGCAACTGCTTTCTAACCGTCCTGACGTAAAAGCAGCCGAACAAGCTTTGGCATCGGCTTATTACAATACCAACGTAGCACGCTCCAACTTCTATCCGCGCATTACCCTCAGCGGTTCGGCTGGTTGGACCAACAGTGCCGGTGCAGCCATTGTCAATCCGGCCAAATTATTGGCTAGTGCCGTGGCTTCGCTCACACAGCCGATCTTCCAGAATGGTGCTAACATCGCCAAACTGAAAATTGCCAAAGCCCAACAGGAAGAAGCCCAGATCCAGTTCCAGACCACCCTGCTCAATGCCGGAAACGAGGTAAGCAATGCGCTCGGCCAGTATCAGGCATGCAGCCAAAAGGTAGAAGCACGCAACATGGAAGTAAATTCTGCCAAGAATGCTGCCGATTATACAAAAGAATTGTTTAACTTAGGCACGTCAACTTATCTGGAAGTGTTGTCTGCTCAGCAATCCTACCTCAGCGCACAGCTTTCCGAGGTAAGCGATACATTCAGCCGCATGCAGGCTGTCATCAGCTTGTACCAGGCCTTGGGTGGAGGAAGAGAACAGTAATTAAAAACCTAATATTATGATTAGTCCATTAGCTTATGTAGACCCTGCCGCCAAAATCGGTAAAAACGTAACCGTACAACCGTTTGCCTATATCGAAGCAGATGTAGAAATCGGCGATGAAAGCATCATCATGTCCGGCGCACGTATTTTGAGCGGTACCCGCATGGGGAAAGGTAACAAAGTGCACCACGGTGCCGTATTAGGAAGTGAACCGCAAGACTTCCATTATACAGGTGAGCATACATTGCTCGTTATCGGCGACAAAAACGATATCCGCGAGAATGTAGTCATCAGCCGAGGAACGCACGAAGGACAATACACACAGATAGGCAACGAAAACTATCTGATGGATGGTGTACACCTGTGTCACGATGTGAAAATTGCCAACCATTGCGTACTGGGCATTAAAACCACAGTAGCAGGCGACTGTTGCATCGATAGTTACGTAATCTTAAGCAGCAACGTACTGTTGCAGCAAAACTGCCACATAGGAAGCTGGTCGCTGGTACAAAGCGGTTGCCGCATTTCCAAAGACGTACCTCCCTACATCATCATGGCCGGAAATCCTGCCGAATACCACGGAGTGAACGCCATGGTACTGCAACACAAGAATCAGGTCACAGATCGCATCCTGCGCCACATCATGAATGCATACCGACTGGTATATCAAGGTAACTTCAGCATTCAGGATGCCTTGCAGAAGATTGAAGACCAGGTGCCCATGAGCGACGAGATACGCAATATCATCGACTTCATTGGCAATTCGAAAGGCATCGTGAGGTAACATCTGTCACGCAAATAACTCTAATATAAGAAAAGAGGTTGCACAATCAGCGTGCAACCTCTTTTCGTTTTTATACGTTCCGTAGTGCCGTTGCACTACACATCTTAAAGCCTCATCTTATCAGTCTACCTTGACAACCTGCTGCGTAAACACCTTCACGCCTGGATAGGACGTCGGAATCTGTTCGGTCACATCTTCAAACAGGGCCATAGTAGGAATCAAGTAGTCTCTTGTCACTCCCTTCTCGTTCTTATAAGGCAACAATATCAGTGTGTATTCTTTCTCTTCCAACAGAAAGCGGTAGTACCACGGATTCTCCTCACTGCGGTCGGAGTTGACGATGAAGGTACCCTTCACCATTTCTTCCTCTTTGTCCATCTCCGTGGGATAGAAACTGAGCGTACCGCTGTATGCGTCCTGAGGATTGTCAGACACCATCCGGTAGCCTCCACCTGCCTTTTTTACTGGAATAGTGGCCAAGGCTTCCTCGCGGAGTCCGGCTTTCTGTTCGTCCGTCAGTTCTTCACCTCCAGTAATAAGAACATCCATACCTCCGATAACCAGCGTCTGTTTTGCCTGGAAAACATTTACTTTCAGTACAATGGATGCACCCGTACCGTCGGTCACG
>NZ_FR883147.1:14157-33630 GCF_000435115.1 Bacteroides sp. CAG:633
ACGTGTGCTTCGCCCCAATCCTGCGGATAGAGAACGAACGCATTGGAATGTTTCATGTCGATTTTCAGGACAGCGTCATTGTCGCACTGCGCAGTATAGTTACCATCGCCACCCAGAATGGTGACGGAGCCTGCGCTCCCGTCTTCTTCAGAGCGGGGGAAACAGACATCTACGGTGTTGTCCGTATCGGTAGAGAGGTCGAAGCGGAGCGGATTACTCTCTTCATCGCTGCATCCTGTCAAAGCGACGATGCAAAAGAATGCAAAAAGCATTCTCAATAAATAGGTTGTTTTCATAATCTTTTGCTTTTAGGTTTGTAATATGCTATGCAAAAATATAAAATTCGCTCCGTTCGTCCAACAACGCACTAAAAATCTCAACCTATGTTGAGAGTTTGTAGCACCCCGTTCGGCTACAACGAGATATGAGACGACTTCAGTCTGGCTATTTTCTTGTCATCCATGTTTGCATGAATACGTTCGAGTAACGCTTCTCTGTCTTCAAACTGACGGTATAAGTCGGCTTTCCACTCTTCCTTGGACTTTAAGAACAGTGCGGAGAAACGGGCCGAGTCCCAATGCCTGATTTCCTTTTCTATTTCCTGCTTTACTTCTGCAAGGAAACGGGCGTCATTCAAATAAGAGGCCAACGCCAGTTTGAATGCAAAAATGCGATGCCAGTTCGTGGGATTGTGTTGGGTTGCAAACGCTAAAGAAGCTTTCCGAATGCATTCACACAGGTCGCCCGACAGAATATTGTCTTTCAAGAGCATGCCAAACTGTTCTTTGGCACACTCGGCGGCTGTTGGGAACAGATATTCGTGCAATGAAGTCTTGATGAAGAACTGCATACCTTTCTTGTCATAAAGCTCCCATGAAAAAACAGGTACCTTCATTCTGCTTTTTTCCTGTTCCCACAGCGGAAGGCATTCCAAAACAACCCGATAGGCATCAGACATGACCTTCTCAAGCCTGAGCCCTATCAGTACGAAATCGGCCTTCATGTACAAAGTAGAGGCTGTGTGCGGCGACAAGATTGGGAACACCCCTTGCCAGTCATTAAGTATCTGTTTCATTTCCATCATATATTTTTGACTATAAACATATCCGAAGATTAATCGAGATTCAGAACAGGTATAGACCACTTCTCTGTTTACTTCTTTTTTGGCATCACGGCATACACACCTCCCTGCTCTACAATCTCCCAGTCGCCTGACTCCAGCATCCGATTCCATTGGGTCAGCGTTTCCATAATGAAGTCGTACAATCCCTGACTAATGTATAGGTCCTCGGCCGAGCAGAAGGTAGGCTCCAGCCGGCCGTCGGCCACGCATAGACGCTTTTGTGCCCGCTCCAGTGCGGCCAAGTAGACCGTCTGGTTGAAAGCGTAATTCTCGTTGAAGCCGTCGCCACTCCAAGCATCAATAGCCTTCAACGACATCGAGCCGCGGGTGCCCAGAAAAGTCGTATCCGTTATGCTGGCCTTATATTGCCTTGCCTCGTCCCATAATTTTTGGCTGTGCACGCGGCGCAGACTGTCCTCACGGTGCATGTCTGTTTCATTGGGGCCTTTTGCCTCCATCATCAGTCGGTAAACAGTGGGCAATTCCCGATCGTTTCGGCTGCTTATCTGAAAGTGACCGCTTTCGATACGTGCGTTGACACGCGGCGCGGTCAGCACACTGTCCTGCCAGACAAAAGCAATGCGGCGTCCAATGGCCTTTGCAGTCTCGTCCGTCCAGTGTTTCCGCTTGTCTTCGCGTACCTTGCCTGTTATTACGTGCTTGCCGTAAGCATCGGTATCCAGTTCGAGTGCGGCAATGTCTTCCAAGGTGATGAAAGGGGCGGCATCAAGGCTGTCCGCACGTCCTTCACGGACATGGTACCAGCCGTCCGGGCGCTGAGTTTGCTGGCCTTGTACAGAAAGGGCGGGCAGTAAAGTCAAAAGGCACACACCCGCTAATTGTTTGGCTTTATTCATAGTATGACAAATAATGTTTTTTGATGTGGCAAATATAGACCTTTTCATTCATATTTTCAACAGCCACCGCCGGATGCGGCTCATGTGCGTACTTCCGACGGATAGTCAAAAGTACAAAAAAGCATGTTTTTTCCACAGTTAAAGAAAAATTTTTCTCTAACTGGAGAATATTTTTTTCCTAACTAAGAAAAAAACACACCCTATCTATAAAATTACCCTAGCAAGAACAAAGATTAACACACTAATAACTACTTTTGTGACGATAATAGAAATGAGTATAAGAAAAAATCATTTCAGCAATCTCAAATTATATTTACTCAATACTAAAAACACATATTCCATGAAGAAAATCCTTATTTCAGCACTGCTGTTGGCAACCTTGCTTCCCAGTGCAAAAGCACAAGGGAACAAGACGGAAGCCCACGGCTACCCGATTGATCCCGTCCCCTTCACTTCAGTCAAAGTGACGGATTCCTTTTGGGGACAACGCCTGAAAGCAAGCCGTGAAGTAACCATCCCACTGGCTTTCAGCAAATGCGAAGAAACCGGCCGCTACAAGAACTTCGAAATGGCTGCCCATCCCAGCGAGAACAATAAAGTGACTGGCTTCTCTTTTGACGATACCGACGTATACAAAACCATTGAAGGAGCCAGCTATTTGCTGCAGACCTATCCGGACAAGAAACTGAAAAAGTACATCGACAGCGTATTGGTGATAGTGGCTGCTGCACAGGAACCCGACGGCTACCTGTACACCGCCCGCACCATGAACCCCAAACATCCTCACGAATGGGCAGGCAGCAAACGCTGGGAAAAGGTGGAGGAGCTGAGCCACGAGTTCTACAACCTGGGACACATGGTCGAAGGTGCCATCGCTCACTACCAGGCCACCGGACAACGCAACTTCCTGGATATCGCTATCCGCTATGCCGACTGCGTTTGCCGCGAAATCGGCCCCAACCCCGGCCAACAGGTGAAAGTGCCCGGACATCAGATAGCCGAGATGGCATTGGCCAAACTGTACCTGGTAACCGGTGATAAGAAGTATCTTGATCAGGCTAAATTCTTCCTTGATGAACGTGGACGCACTCCATATCGCAACGAATATAACCAAACTCACAAACCCGTTACCGAACAGGACGAAGCTGTAGGCCACGCCGTACGTGCTGCCTACATGTACTCGGGCATGGCCGACGTAGCTGCCCTGACCGGCGACAGTGCCTACATCCATGCTATCGACCGCATCTGGGACAACATCGTCAGCAAGAAACTCTACATCACCGGAGGTATCGGCGCCACCAGCCAGGGCGAAGCTTTCGGCAAGAACTACGAACTGCCCAACATGTCAGCCTACTGCGAAACGTGTGCTGCCATCGGCAATGTATACATGAACTATCGCCTGTTCCTGCTGCACGGTGAATCGAAATACTACGACGTACTGGAACGCAGTCTGTACAACGGTCTCATCTCGGGTGTATCACTGGACGGAGGCGGCTTCTTCTATCCTAATCCGTTGGAGTCCATGGGCCAGCACCAGCGTCAACCGTGGTTCGGCTGTGCCTGCTGTCCGTCCAATATTTGCCGCTTCATCCCCTCACTGCCCGGTTACATCTATGCAGTGAAAGAGAAAAGCGTCTATGTAAACCTGTTTGTTGACAACAATGCCACACTGAAGGTAGACGGCAAGAAAGTAACACTTCGCCAGTCGACCCAATATCCTTGGAATGGTGACATCACCGTACACGTAGACCGTAATTCGGCCGGACAGTTCGCCCTGAAAATCCGTATACCGGGCTGGGTACGCAACGAAGTTACTCCGAGCGACCTTTATATGTTCACTGACGGTAAACAACTGCAATACGCCATCCGCGTCAACGGCGAGGAAGTGAAATCAGAACTGCAGAACGGCTACTTCGTCATCGACCGCAAATGGAAGAAAGGCGACAAAGTGGACATCCACTTCGACATGGAGCCCCGTACCGTACAAGCCAACCCGAAAGTGGAAGCCGACCGCGGACGCATTGCCATCGAACGCGGACCGCTGGTATATTGTGCCGAATGGCCTGACAACGAGTTTGACATCTTCAGTGTACTGCTGCCCCGTCATCCCGAATTTACTGTAGTTGAGACGCCTAACCTGCTTTACGGTATCAACCAGTTGAAAACCGATGCCCAAATTCTGAAATATAACGAAGAAGGCTATCTGAACGTGGAAAGAACACGCCTCACCTTGATCCCCTACTACGCATGGGCTCATCGCGGACCGGGCTCCATGGCCGTATGGTTGCCACAAGAACTGAACGCCACACGTCCCAGCCAGCCGGCAACGCTTGCTTCGAAGAGTAAAGTGGATGCTTCGTATAAAAGCAGTGCCCTGTCATCCATTCACGACAGACTTGTACCGAAAGACGAATTTGACCGCTCCATCCCCTACTACCACTGGTGGCCTAAACAAGCAAGTACGGAATGGATTTCGTATGAATTTCCTGAAAAGGCCACAGTCAGCACATCGACCGTTTACTGGTTTGACGATGAACCTTGGGGCGGCTGCCGCACTCCCAAAAGCTGGAAGTTGTACTACCGCAACGACCAAGGTGAATGGGAAAGTGTGAAAGGAGCCAACCGATACGGCACTGACAAAGGTGTAGGCAACAAGGTGATGTTCGACCCCGTAGAAACTACTGCCGTCAAACTTGAGATTGTATTGCCCGAAAAAAATTCGGCCGGTATCTTCGAATGGGAAGTAGAATAAGCACTGCCGCACATGTTGGAGGAGCATAAAGCAGGCCCATTGAGAAGGGCTCTTGCCCGCCATTTGCAGGACACTTGTACGGCTCGCGAGAAACACTTGTACGGCTCACGAGAGACACTTGCACGGCTCACGAGCCACACTTGTGTTGCTCACGACAGCTATAAGTACATTGAAAATCAGATCATTCACTTACATCATTTACCTTTAATACCTGATGTCCATGAAACCACATCATTTACCACACCCCACGCTGCCGAACAGATGCCTTCTGTTCCCGACTTTTGTGATCCTCAGCTTACAGGCATCGGCACAAAACGTCGAAATGGAACGATACAGCCTGGGCATGTTCTCGATTCTGCTGCCCGAAAACTGTCAGGAGATAGAAAGTGAAGAAGCCAGACAATACGGATGCATAGGATGGGTGACTCCCGACAAGGACTTTATCTGCACGGTCTGCTTCTTCAACTTCGACGAAGGCTTCGACCCCGAAAAACGCTTCAGGGAAGAAGCCGAAGGGGTCAATGTCGATCTGGACAACAGCGAACGGTTTCTGATTACAACCGGTACGGAACAAGTACTACGATGTGCACTGACCCAACGCGCGGCCAACAATTACCTGGCCATCGGCCTCTATCCCGACTTCAAAAAGAAAAAAGGCGTCTTTCTGTGCATGGCAAGCATCGGCCCGAAAGAGCCGACCCTCCTGGCCAACGTACTGGCCTCCTTCAGACTCATGCCTGAGGACTGAAGGAGAGCACAGGAATGATGCACAAGCTGCAGGGAGGTGCTATCCGCAATGGAAATACTGTTTCACCAGCGCCAGCATCTCGTCACGTTTCCCCTCCAGATCGGCACGCAGCGTGCGGTCGTCATAACTGCGCAGCTTGCTGATGATGCCGTCGATCATGGCCGGGCTGAATACACTGTGTTGCTCGAACACCGCACGCTGACGCTCCAGACAGTCGGCCGAAGCCGCACAGCTGTCGGGCAACTGAGCCAGGGTCTTCAAACGGCCGGCATTTTCCTGCTGATGGATGTTGACATTCACGTAAGTCTTCTCGGCCACATCGAGCGCATCGGACATCTCGAACCCATGGCGGCAGGCAACAGCCAGTCCGGCAAGCAACTGATAGAGGTCGGCCGAACCGTCGGGCGAACGCATCTCTACAGTTTGCTTCTGTGTGGTATCGAAATGGCTCTGTCCTTCCAGCGGATTGGCCAATGCACACATGTCGGTCTTGGCAGTCCACCCCAACGGAACACGCACCAATACCGAACGGTTCCGGTCGCCCCAACAAACATTGGTCGGCGCTTCCTGATGGGGCACCAGGCGGAAATAGGAAGTAGGATTGGTATTGCCAAAAGCCGTAATAGAGGGAGCCAGCTCCATCATACCTGCAATGGCCTTGCGGGCAGCAGCAGACAACACACCGTCGTGCAGCATCTGGTTCTGGCCATCTTTCATCATGCGCATGTGAATATGTAGACCCGAACCGGCTTTGCCGACAGTAATTTTCGGTGCAAAAGTCACATTGTAACCCAACTTATAACCCAGATTACGGATAACCCACTTGGCAATCATCAACTGGTCGGCAGCCTGCTCGGCAGGAACGGGTAGAAATTCAATTTCGTTCTGCTCGTAGACACAACCGTCGAGCGTAAAATTACCTACCTCCGAATGACCGTATTTAATCTGTCCGCCGGTTTGAGCTATATAAGCCATGCACTGTGTACGGAATTCATTGAACTTAGCATACGGACCTGACTCGTGATAGCCACGCTGGTCGGTAGCCTCGTACATGCCCGTATCAGGAGCTACCACATAATACTCCAGCTCGCCCATCGCTTGAAATTCCATTCCTGTAACATCGGTAAAGGCACGGCAAGCCTTACGAAGCGTATATTCGGGTGCACTCTCCAACGGTTCGCCATCCTTATTAAAGAATGAACAAAGCATGGAAAGGGTGGGAATTTCGGCAAACGGATCGACAAAAGCCGTACAGAAACGCGGAATGACATACAAATCACTACTACCTGCCTCAATAAAAGAGAACAGGCTAGATCCGTCGACTCTCTCACCACAGGTCAAAATAGCCTCCAGATAGGCTTCGTTGGTAATGACAAAATTCAGGGTTTTCAGCCGTCCGTCACCCGCCGGGTACATGAAATTGACCATTCTGATACCGTTTTGGCGGATAAAGCCGATAATGTCTGCTTTGGTGAATTCAGAAGCTGGTTTCTGAAGTGACGCTACCACCAGATTAGCGTTCATTGACAATTCTTGATTCATAAGTTGGTTGTTTTTCGTTGTTAGTAAGGTAAGAGCCAAAGATAGGCATACAACGCTGAACTTCCAAATACCCTGCTGATAAAAAACGGTAAAAAGAAGAAAGAAAAAACGCAGATTACTGCCAATGTGCATCAGCTATTTATGCCTCTGCACTAAAACGGCAATAATCTGCGTTTCAAAGTAAACTGATATTTCCTATTCAGAGCACCAGATTCATAGGAAATACTTTCGCAAGCTCAAGTTATAGTTGACAAGTGACAAGTTGACGAGTTGACAAGGCGTTTGTATCAGCCGCTTCAAGCAACACTTTATCAAGCAGGCTTTCTCAGCCTTGTAGACTTGTTGACTGAAGCCTTGTCAACCAGCAAGTTGAGCACCAGCGAAACTTAAGAACTTATTCAAACTTCAACGAACCGAAGAACTGCGGACAATGAAAATTAGGAGAAGGCAGTTCTATCGGATTCCACGATAAGAAGTGAGGTGTCTGTAAACAGTCGCCACATTTATAGAAATTGGCTCGTATGCTCTTTCCTTCCAACGAACGAATGTCGTGCGCAAAGAAAGTAGTAAACGGAATGACCAGGGCCACTTCCCAGGCACACTCTCCTACTCGTTCTTCGAAGGAAGCACGTCCCAATGATGACCAACGTTGTACACGGTCAAGCACCTCCTGCGGAGCATGTACACGCCCTTCACGTCCACCTCCGGCGGCAACCAGCAAAGTTCCTGCACAGTTGCACTCTACATTATAATATACCCCATCGCCGGCAGGTATCGAAAAAAACTCTACACAGGCATCTTCCCATACAGGACCATTGTCATGTCCAGCTACAGCCCGCACACTAGCTTCGCTCACTTTGTAATGCAACAACAATGAATCGTCCGTATATGCTATACGGAACTGCACTGCTGGACAATAAGGATAAGCTGCCCAATTGACTGTGTCAATGGGCTGAAAAACTATCTTCTCTTTATCGAGTAAAGCCGGTACTGCTTCTACCGATAAACCAGCCGCACTTACTTTCTTTACATTCAATTCTTTCATAACAACAATGCTTTTGTTTTAAAGATTAAAGATAAGCACACTAACGAAGTTCTTCCCTACAGGATTACAACTGCGACTGGATGAAAGCTTTCATTTCGGGAGTATGCTCTTCTACACTCTGAAGCAATTTGAACTGAGCTTTGGTACGCACCAGATTGTGTTCGGGATATTGAATCTTGTAATATGTATCACCATTAATATAGTCAGCCAAAAAGCGAACGCATTGCATGTAAGGGAACAAAGCAGCTGCATAAGGCAGGTTCTCGATTTCAATAGGCAACAAAAACGATTTGGCCGATTCCAGATAACCTTTGGTAAAGGCCTTGAATATTTCCATATTAAAGTTTACGTTGTCCAGATTCTTATCGTCTTCCAGACCTGTATTGGCTGCCGAACGCAGGAAATCACCATAATCGGAGAAGATGAAGCTGGGCATCACGGTGTCGAGATCGATCACACAAAGTACATTACCATTCTCATCGAACATCATATTATTGACCTTCGTATCACAGTGGCAAACACGTTTAGGCAAACGACCTTCTCTATGCAAACGTTCAGCCTTGCACATCTCGTCGGCACGGCTTTCTATCTCATCCAAATAGTATTGAACTTCCTTCACCCGACCAACAGCATCGGCAGCCACAGCATCGTGCAACTGTTTCAAACGGAACTCCATGTTATGAAAATCGGGAATAGTCTCACCTAACGCATCAGGAATATCGGCCAACATTGCCTGGAAATTGCCGAAAGCAACACCTGCATAATAAGAATATTCCGGATTCACAGTCTCGTAAGTCGTTGCACGGGGAATAAAGGTCATTACCCGCCAATAGTTTTCACCGTCAAACCAATATGTCTTACCATTATCGGCCGACAAAAAGTGAAGTACTTTCCGATCAATATCCTTTTCCCCCTTTTCTTCCAACTTCTTTCGGATATGGCGGGTTACGGACTGGATATTCGACTGAAGCATCTCTACATTTTGAAAGATGACGTGATTAATACGTTGCAATACATAGTCGGGGGCATCTTGCTCAAGAGTAGTCACCTTATACGTGTCGTTAATCAATCCTGTACCCAGCGGTTTGATCTCTTGAATCGTACCCTTCGTGTTGAAGTGAGAAATAATAGAAAAAAGGTTGTTCATGGTAAATATATATTTATGAATTATACATTATAAACAGATTAAACAAAACGAATTCCACCTTCCGGCACAAACGATACAAAAATAGAGCTTTTCTCTGATACCGGAGGACCTTTATTGTCCGATGAACATCCAAAAATATACATTTTGACTGATACAATAACGAAAAAGCCATAAATATTTGAAGATTCTTACATAGAAAATCATATATTTGCCCAGTGAACCTTAAAAACAGACCGAACGTGCGAAAATTATTTTTCCAACTGCTGCTTATATTTCTCTATATACCTATAGTCGGCTTACAAGGGCAAAACGTATCCTTCAAGCATTTGACTACAGACGACGGACTCTCACAGTTTTCTGTCAACAGTCTTTATATCGATGAAAACGGTATCCTATGGATCGGTACACGTGAAGGATTAAACCGATACAACGGTGAAGACATACAAACGTATAAACTGGAAAAAAACAATCCGAACAGTCTTTTCTGCAATAACATTTCCTATATAGTAGGTAATCAGAACGGAAAAATCTACCTGCTCTGCACAGAAGGAGTGGCCGAATTCAATCTTATTACCCAAAAATTCAAGACACTGCTTCAAGGTAGAATCAACAGTATCTATTATAATGACGGATTATTCATTGCCCAAAAGAATGAAATATACCGTTTCAACGAAAAGACCAGTAACTTCGACCTTTATTATCAACTGGCCAGCAATACAGATATATTCTGCATGCACAAAGACCAACAATCGTTTTGGATGGGAACAGTCAATGCAGGCGTCTTCCGATTAAATCTGAAGGACAAAGAGTTATCACACCCCATTCAACAAGGCAACATCACCAGCATCTATCAAGACAGTGAAAAGCATTTGTGGATAGGAAGTTGGGAACATGGTCTGTTTCATGTAAACGACAAAGGAGAAATAGAAAACCTGACGCATAACGCACAAAATCCACACAGTCTGTCTTCAAACTTTGTGCGCACCTGTTGTGAAGATAATCTGGGTAATATCTGGATAGGGACCTTCAACGGACTGAACCGATACAATAAGAGTACACGGCTTTTCCAGAACCACACAGCCAGAATAGACCAGAAAGCCGCTTTGACCCACTCTTCCATCTGGTGTATTGTAAAAGACCAACAGGGTACCTTGTGGATGGGAACTTATTTTGGAGGTGTCAACTACTTTAATCCTGAATACGAAATCTACACCCGTTATACTTATTCTCCCACAGAAAAGAAAGGGTTAAGCCACCCGATAGTAGGCCGTACCATCGAAGACAAAGACGGTAACCTGTGGATAGGTACAGAAGGAGGAGGCCTCAACTTCTACAACCGACAAACAAACGAATTCAAATGGTTCTTACCGGGAAAGGCTCCTTATGGACTCTCCAACAACAACATCAAAGCTTTATATTACGACGATGCACGGAAAGCTTTGTGGATTGGAGTACATGTAGGAGGTTTGAACAAATTGGACCTGAGAACAGGTCACATTACTCACTACAGGATGCAACAAGGCAATCCCGAAACTCTTCCGTCAGACCTGGTCCGCGATATCGAGCCTTATAAAGACCAACTGATCATTGCCACAGAAAACGGTATCTGCCTCTTCAATCCGCAAAATGGAAAATGTGAGCAACTGTTTAAAGACAGCAAAGAAGGAAAATCCATCAAGATTGTTGCAGACATCATGATAGATAAAGCAGGCAATCTGTGGATTGCCACTACCGGCGAAGGAGTATTCCGATATAAATTTGATACCCAAACATTAACCCATTATCGGCACACCCCCAATACACCGCATGGCATCAGCAACAACAACGTAAACGACATCACACAAGATAGTAAAGGAAACCTGTGGTTCGCGACATCGGGTAGCGGGCTCGACCTGTACCATCCGGACAAAGACCAATTCGAAAACTTTGACCGAGCACAAAACGGACTTGCCAACGACTGTATCTATAAGGTAAAAGAATCGCCGGTAAGTGGCAACTTGCTGTTACTTATCAATCACGGCTTCTCTATTTTCGACCAACGAAACAAAACATTCCGTAATTACAGTACAGAAAACGGATTTCCTCTGACAGCTGTCAATGAAAATGCACTCTGCGTAACACGCGACGGAGAAATCTTCCTGGGAGGTACACAAGGAATGATTTCTTTCCACGAAATGGAACTTAACTTTACTCCGAAGCCTTATAAGATAAACCTTTCACGCCTGATTGTCAACGGAAAAGAAGTACAGGTAGGCGACGAAACCGGTATCTTGGAACAAGCTCTATCCCATACTCAAGAAATCACGCTGCATGCCAACCAGAATATGTTCAGTATCGAGTTTGCTACGTCCAACTATGTAGCAGCCAACAAGGACAACATCATCTACCGCCTGGAAGGCTTCTCCAAAGAATGGAACAGTACTCGTGGGTTGCACAACATCACTTATACCAATCTGAATGCCGGGACTTATCATCTGCAGATCAGGCCCGAACACATGAATAACAATATTTGCCCGGAAGTACAGCTCACCATCCACATACTTCCACCATTCTACAAGACCCCTTTGGCTTACCTGCTTTATGCAGTTATCATCGGAGCCTTGCTATGGTATCTGATACGTGCTTACAAAACACGAATCAAACTGAGCGAATCACTGAAATACGAACAGAAACACATTCAGGACGTAGAAGCCTTGAACCAGTACAAACTGCGCTTCTTTACCAATATATCGCACGAATTCCGTACTCCGCTTACGCTGATTGTAGCCCAGGTAGAAACATTGCTGCAAGTGCAGCACTTTACTCCGAATATCTACAATAAGATATTGAGTATCTACAAAAACAGCCTGCAATTGCGCGAGCTGATTACCGAATTGCTCGACTTCCGCAAGCAGGAACAAGGCCACATGAAGATAAAGGCTGCCCCGCACAATATCGTCAAGTTCCTGTACGAAAACTACCTGTTGTTCCTGGAATATGCCAGCACCAAACAAATCAACTTCAACTTCGACAAAGAAACCGACAGTCTTGAAGTGTGGTACGACCAGAAACAGATGCAAAAGGTTGTCAACAATCTGCTGTCCAATGCCATCAAGCATACCAAAGCCGAAGATACCATCACACTGGGCATTCGGACGGAAGGCAGCAATGCTGTCATTCGTGTCAGCGATACCGGCAGCGGAATCGACGCTAAAGAAATAGACAAGATCTTCGACCGCTTCTATCAGATTGATCCGGTCGATTCGAAAGATGCCAACAAAGAAGGTACCGGTATTGGCCTGGCACTGACCAAAGGTATCGTAGAACTGCATCACGGCTCTATCCGCGTAGAAAGCGAATTGGGCAAAGGCACCAGCTTCATCGTGACCTTACCTTTAGGTAACGCTCACTTTGCCCAAGAAGAACTGAGCAAACAGACAGAGGAAGAACCTCAAGAAGAAATCATCCGTCCCGAAACTCCAATTGCCTTGCCCCAGGAAGAACTGGAAGAAGCAGCTCCCCTGAAACAACTCTCTGATGCCAAAATACTGATCGTAGAGGATAATGAGTCCATCAGGGAAATGCTTGCCAATATCTTCAAGCCTTTCTATGAGGTAATAACGGCAGCCGATGGAGAAGAAGGCCTGGAACTGGTACGCAAGGAAATGCCTAACATTGTTGTCAGCGATGTGGTTATGCCACGTATGTCGGGTACTGATCTGTGCAAACAGATTAAAGCCGACTTCAACACGTGCCACATACCGGTAGTGCTGCTGACCGCACGTACTACTATCGAACAGAACATCGAAGGACTGCGTATCGGAGCCGACGATTACATCACCAAACCGTTCAATACCAGTCTGCTTATCTCCCGATGCAACAATCTGGTCAATTCACGGGTTCTGTTGCAGGAAAAATTCAGCAAGCAACCACAGGCTGCTGTGCAAATGCTTGCCACCAATCCGATCGACAAAGATTTGTTGGACCGAGCAATGGAAATTATCGAAAAGCATATAGACGATACCGAATTCAACGTAACCGTCTTTGCACGCGAAATGGCTATGGCACGCACCAATCTGTTTGCCAAACTGAAAGCCATTACCGGACAAACGCCTAACGAATTTGTCCTCACCATCCGTCTGAAGAAAGGTGCTCTAATGCTTCGTAACAACCCGGAACTGAACATCACGGAAATATCCGACCGCATCGGATTCAGCTCTTCGCGCTATTTCTCGAAATGCTTCAAAGACGTTTACCACGTCAGCCCACTTGCCTACCGGAAAGGAGAAAATGGAGAAAACAGTGACAGTAAGGGGAACGAAGATAAAGATAACGAAGAAACCAGTTGACAAGGCTTCAGTCAACAAACTTACAAGGCCGAAACGGCCTGCCTGACAAAGTTCCGCTTGAAACGACTTGCCGCAAACGCCTTGTCAACTCGTCTACTGATTGTTCGTTAACAGTAACTTGAGCTTACGAATTGAAAATCGACGAAGTCAAAGTTGAATCATCAATCATTTTTCATCATCCTTTTACCACCAACAAGATCCCTCTTTGTCCTCTATAAAGTCCCTCTTTAGCACTGCAAAGAGGGACTTTAGACTTCTAAAGAGGCTCTTTACGATTACTTCTTCACGAAACTGTCGGGATAAGTCGAACGGTTCACCTGCTGACCGCCAGCCAAATCAATCCACGTATCAAACGTACGCTGGCCTTCCTTCAGCACGATGACGCGCGCGCCATTGGGCAAGTGGTTGTAAACAGTATTTCCACCCGTATATCGTCCGTAAGCCAACAGAATACCATGCCACATCACGGCGTAGTCGTTATCATGGTCATGGCCTACGAAGACACCCATCACATCGCCCGCTTCCTTCATAGCGGTGAACATACCCGTATTCAAGGCAGGCGCACAGGCTTTCTCCATACGCGTACCTATCAGGATGGCTTCTTCGCTAGATGCTGCCTGGTTGTATTCGGGCAGCGGAATGTGAAAGAAAGACAGGGCAGGCAAAGGTTGGCCTCCATTGTTTTTTGTAAACAAAGCGCTCTGCCGACGAAAATTAGCCACCTGTTCGAATGTTAGCCAATCGTACCCTTTCACTCCCTCCAGTTTTGAATAAGAATGAGAATCAAAAAAATAAAGTATAGCAGCATCACGCTTACCATCGGATGCTTGTACAGTCAGAGTATAATCGGGCGAATCGCAATCACCTCGTTCGGGCTGCAAACAACCCGGCACTGTACGAATGGTATCATACAACTGCGCACGAGTCATTCCCTGTTCGTCATCGTGATTACCAAAGGTTACGACAAACGGTATGTCCCGTTTCGCCATGCGTTCCAATACCATCCGCATCCCATCATTGGCTGGTTGTGCATAAATCACGTCGCCTGTCAATACGACCAAATCCGGACGCTCATTTTTGAGTACTTCATCAATACGTTCTAACGCTATGTCTGAAGCTGGATTACCATATTTGAAATGCACATCGGTAAACTGTACAATTTTAAACTCACCGTTTTTATTAAACTTCAAAGTAGCGTTCTGGGCATGAAGTATTATATGATTCACACCCAACAAAAAGAAAAAGAACAAAAAACGTTTCATAGAGAACTAAAATTAAGTTATGAATAATGGTAAACATCCAATTTTAGGATACCTAAAAAAGAGTCCACAAATTTAACGATTATTATTTGCATATTGTCATGGGAAGATTTTTTAATCCGTCTTTTCTCAACAAAAACATTACACTTGACAGCTTGGCTCCTCAAAATACCAACTTTTTCTACGCGCGCGTGTAGGTGAGGTTTAACACTATTGTGAATGAAAGTTAAGCTTCACCTGCACGCGCGTGAGGAAATGTTATAATATTGGGGTACCAAGCTGTCAAGCTCAGGAAAAAACAAAGGGAGAGGCAGAACAAAAGTATCCCTTGAAACAGCTTGCCGCAAATGTTTCGTCAGCTCATTACTTTCCCACGCCCCGATTGGTCTATAGACAGAAGAGAAGCAAAAGTTATTGTCCGAAAATGTACTATTTGTGACCTTCTGCTGTACGCTCTTGTACACCTTTGCCGGAAATTAGTCGCTATCTTTGCCCAAGAACCCATAATTCAAATTTAAGTCCTAAGACCATGAAACATTTATCTTACCTGTTAACCTTATTACCCGGAGCTGCCCTACTGACCGGATGCGGCAACGCTGCCAAAAAACAAGCAGACGGACAACCGTCACAAAAGCCCAACGTAATTTACCTAATTACTGACGATTTGGGCATCGGAGACCTGAGTTGTTACGGAGCCACCCGCGTCAATACACCTAATATCGACCGGCTGGCAGGACAAGGCATGCAGTTTACCAACGCCTATGCCACCTCTTCTACAAGTACTCCTTCACGTTTCGGACTGCTGACAGGTATGTACCCCTGGCGTCAGGAAAACACAGGCATTGCACCCGGTAACTCGGAACTGATCATCGATACAGCCCGAATCACCATGGCCGACATGTTCAAGGCTGAAGGTTATGCTACCGGAGTAGTAGGAAAATGGCATTTAGGACTGGGTCCCAAAGGAGGTACCGACTTCAATACCCTGATAAAGCCCAATACACAGGACATCGGGTTCGACTACGAATTCATCATCCCTGCCACAGTCGACCGTGTACCTTGCGTGTTTGTCGAAAACGGACGTGTAGTCAATCTTGACCCCAACGACCCGATTACCGTCAGCTATGACCACAAAGTAGGTGACTGGCCTACCGGACTCGAAAATCCGGAACTTGTAAAGATGAAACCCAGCCAGGGACACAACAATACCATCGTCAACGGAATACCCCGCATCGGATGGATGACGGGAGGTAAATCGGCCCTTTGGGTGGACGAGAACATTGCCGACAATATCACCGAAAAAGCAAAGGACTTCATCATCAACCACAAAGACGAACCGTTCTTCCTCTATATGGGTACGCAAGACGTACATGTGCCCCGTGTAGCCCATCCGCGTTTTGCCGGAAAGAGTGGTCTTGGTCCCCGCGGTGACGTTATTCTGCAACTGGACTGGACCGTGGGCGAAATCATGCACACACTGGACAGCCTGAATCTGGCCGACAATACCATCTTTGTATTCTGTAGCGACAACGGTCCCGTCATCGACGACGGCTATCAGGATCAGGCATTCGAGTTACTGAACGGCCACACCCCTATGAAGCACTACCGCGGAGGTAAATACAGCGCCTTCGAAGCCGGTACCCGCATTCCGTTCATCGTACGCTGGCCAGCCGTCATCAAGCCGGGCAAACAGCAGGCTCCGTTCTCGATGATCGATGTATACGCCTCGTTTGCCACTCTGCTGAACCATGACATTCCCGAAGGGGCAGCCCCCGACAGCCGCGACCAGCTGGGAACATTCCTCGGCAAGGACAACAACGGTTGCGAATACGTCGTACAGCAAAACTTAAACAACACCTTGTCTATCATTCAAGGCGACTGGAAATACATCGAACCCAGCGACAAACCGGCTACCGAACGCTGGACAAAAATGGAACTGGGTAACAGTCCTCAGCCGCAGCTGTACAATCTGTGTACCGACCCCTCGGAAAAGACAAATGTAGCCAACGAACATCCGCAAGAGGTAGAGCGATTGTCCAAGCTGCTGGAAACAGTCAAGAAAGGCATTTGAACAGATATGAACAATTCTAACCCGATAAAATAAACTTCAATAATCCATGAAAATCAGATTTATCCTGACAAGCATACTTTTCGCCACGGCTTCATCGGCTTTTGCCCAACAAGCCGAACGCGACTTCGCTTTCGAAAACTACCGTCGCTACTATCAGGAAGCGGCCGAGTACAATCAAGACAGCAACAAGCTGGAAGCGGTAAAAAAGATGAGGGACTACTTCCACAATCGCCCCTACCGCCTGCAACCCACTTCGAACCTGGAGCAAGTGCAGAATTTCCTGAAGCAGCTGGGCGAAGACGGTACCTTTGCCGACATGAACCCGACCGAAAGAGACTTCGAAAAGAACAATGCTTATCAGAAAGGATTCGAGAATACGACAGACGACGTTGTAGGTATCTTCATTGCTTCGGCCTACGAGCGTCTGTTTCAGATAGCAAGTGCCATCCGGCTGGGCAAGATTGCAGATGACGAAGCCCTGTCGGAGAAAATTCAGAAAGCCATCCTGCACTATGGCGAAATCGAAGTGCGTCGTCCCAACAACAAACCGCGTTTCCATGCTTCGTGCTTTGCCATTCCTACGGCTGCGGTCAACCTCTACTTTGCTCTGCTGGATAAGATGGACCAGGCAGAACGGGGAGAGGCAACACCCCTGCTGACCGAAGCCTGCGACATGCTGAAAGCTGTCGGCCTGGAAGCCTGGACCCAACCGCTCCGTAACGACGAGACGGATAAAAACGTGGTAAGCATCGAGCGCTTCCGTAACCACGTATGGTGGGTTGGCGGAAACGCATTGGGATACCGCTCCCTGCTGCCCGTAGCGGCGATGTACAGTTCTGTCCCCATGATCGACCTGCTGGCCGAGATTTGCCAGAAAGGCATCAGCATGACATCACAGACAACGTACAACGAATCGTTCTGGACCGAAGGCTTTACAGCCGACGGTGCCGGATGGGGGCACGGCATGCAGTGTCTGATATGGGGTTACCCCATCGACGGCACATTCAATGCCCTGAACATGCTGACCATGCTGAACGGTACGCCCTGGGCCAAGCAGTTGACCCGCACCAACGCCGAAGCACTGATGAACTTCTTCCGTGGCGGAAACTGGTACTATTACAAAGGATTCCGCTTGCCGGGACTGGACCGCAACTCTTACGTCTACAATCCTACGGAGAAACCCATTCCCTATAAGAAGTTGCTTGCCAACGTTGTAAGCAACTGGATCAGTTCCTTCACACCGGAGGAGCAGGCCGAACTGAAGCAACTGCAGAAGGAAGCCGGAGAAAACCGCATCAACATGCAAGGCTACGACAACGGCATGTACACGGGCGTACGCTGGTTCTACAACAACGACGACCTGATGAAGAAAACCCCCGACTACCATATTTGCATCAATATGGCATCCCGACGCACCGACGGACTGGAAAGTGCCGCTTTTGCCGACAATTACAACTTCTATCCCACCGACGGAGCTACCCTTTTCCAACGCGACGGTGACGAATACTTCCGCGTCATGGGTGGCTGGGACGTAACGGCAATGCCCGGTGTCACAGCCCGCGAAGGCATGGACAAGCTCGTCCCCGTGACCAACTGGCGAGGCTATTGCAGCAAGTACAACTTTGCAGCCGGCGCCACCGACTCGGGCGAGAACGGAGTAGCCGGATACATCTTCGAAAAGATGCATGGTGCAGACAAAGAGAACGTGAACGACAAGGGCGACAGAAACGTAGAGAACAGCCTCCTGTACGGATTCAAGGCCTATAAAGGTTATTTCATCCTGGGCGACTACTTCGTAGCACTGGGCGCCGGTGTCACCAACATGAATCCCGACGAAGAAGGACACATCCGTACCACCCTCGACCAGACCGCACTGACCGGTGAAGTGTTCATCACCCGAAACGGCAAGAAAGAAGTGCTGGGCAAAGGCGAGACCACGCTTGAAGGCAACAAGAAGAAAGCCATCTGGCTGACCCAACAGGGAAAATTCTCGTATTGCATCCTGCCGGAATATACCTCCAAAGCATTCGTCGCCTGCGAAACACGTCCAACCAACTGGCTGAAGCTGAACCCGTCGAACAAGAAAACGGCCAATCTGCCCGAACAGGTACAAATCCTCCGCATCTGGGCCGACCACGGACAACAACCGGTGAACGACACTTACGGTTATGCCGTCTATACCGGTCAGGGAGTCCCCGGCGAACGTCTGCCATTCGAGGTGCTGCAAAACGATACCCTCGTACAAGCCGTGCGTACCAACGACCGCAGTGTCACCCAAGCCGTATTCTATCCAGGTAACAAAGGTCTGAAAGCCAAAGGCATCAGCCTGCAGACATCCGTGCCCTGCGCCGTCATGATACAGCAAAAAGATGGCAAACAGACCATCTCGGTGACCGACGCTGCCATGGATGCCAACCTGAAGGAAATCACCGTCACCCTGAACGGTAAGGCACACCGCATCGCACTGCCCCAAGGCCTGCATTGCGGCAACACAGTGACCGTCGAAATAGCTGGTTAAGAGAGGCATTTATAACCCATTTCTGGGACACTTGCACGGCTCATCTGAAACACTTGTACGGCTCGCGAGCCGTGCAAGTGTTG
>NZ_FR883147.1:33651-35530 GCF_000435115.1 Bacteroides sp. CAG:633
CAAGTGTTGCTCGCGAGCCACACTTGCATTCCAGAAACGCATAAGAAGTACCTCTGAAACACAAGACTTCGACACCAGATTTCATAATAGACAAGAACCTATGAACGAACCTAAATCTATCCGTCCGACACGGGCACTCACATGGATATTGGCCGGCCTCCCACTGGCCTCCTGGGCACAACAGCGACCCAATATCCTCTTCATTATTACCGACCAACAATCGGCTACGGCAATGAGTTGTGCCGGCAACAGTGATATTCACACCCCCAACATGGACCGACTGGCAGCAGCAGGCGTCCTGTTCCGCAATGCCTATTGCGCGGCCCCGCTAAGCGGTCCCTCCCGTGCAGCCATGTTCACCGGATATTCTCCCTACGAAATAGGTATGGACAAAAACAATGTCCCACTGCCCGACTCCCTGCACAACCGGACATTGGGGCATCTCTTGTCTGCCGCCGGATACGATTGCGCTTATGCTGGCAAGTGGCACGTGCACACAGCCGCCATGCCCGATGGCGAATTTGGTTTTACCACCATTC
Source organism: Bacteroides sp. CAG:633 (assembly GCF_000435115.1). NCBI lineage: Bacteria > Pseudomonadati > Bacteroidota > Bacteroidia > Bacteroidales > Bacteroidaceae > Bacteroides > Bacteroides sp. CAG:633. Next base: position 34,191 of record NZ_FR883147.1, read on the forward strand.
ATCCGTTCCGCGACAACGGTCTGGCCGAAGCCTGTGTAAACTTTCTGCAACAAAAGCATAACCGCCCATTCTTTCTCGTGGCCAGCTTTGACAATCCACACAATATCTGCGAATTTGCCCGCAGTCAAAACCTGCCACATGGCAATCTGCCCTCCCTGCCGGAAGACGAATGGCCGGGGCTCCCGCTCAACTTCGAACGTCAGCCCTACGATGCCGACGTCATCAGCTACGAAAAACGGATGAATTATTCAGCCTATCCCACAGCCGACTTTACCCCCGACGATTGGCGCCGCTACCGTTCCTGCTATTTCCGGTTAGTCGAAAAGGTAGATACGGAAATCGGTAAAATCATCAATGAACTGGACGCACAAGACTTATGGGAAAACACCGTTGTTATTTTCACCAGCGACCACGGCGACGGTATGGGAGCACACCGCTGGAATCAGAAGTCAGCGTTATACGAAGAGGTAATCAACGTACCCCTCATCGTCACCCTACCCGCCAAGAAGAATGCCGGAAGAGTATCAGAACAACTGGTCAACAACGGAACCGACTTCTTCTCTGCCGTTTGCCAATGGGCCGGAACAGACGAACCGAAAGGACTGCATGGCGTTTCATTTAAACAACTGGCCGAACAGGCCGACAACCAGGCGCCTCATCAGCCCTATATAGTGACCGAAACGACTTTTGACAAAGGTGGAGGCACTCGCGGATGGGCACTCCGGACTCCACACTACAAGTATGTACTCTACGATAAAGGACGTTACCGCGAACAACTTTACGACATGCATGCCGACCGTGGCGAAATGCGTAATCTCGCCATCGAGAAACGTTATGCAGAAGTACTCGAAGCACATCGCCAACTATTAAAAGAATGGATGGAGATACATCAACTGAAACAGCCATACAACGGACACTATGTCCCAGAAAGAAACAAGTAAAACAGGAAACTCTAAAAATCAATATGATGAAAACGTTAATTTTACTATGTAGTCTGATACTGTCGGTAGGGCAAACAATAGCACAAAACCCTACCCCGACAGAACTAAACGACCTGAACAAACTGCGTGCGGTCTATCCGCTGGCACAACCCAAAGCCACTGCGGCCGAAGTAGAAGCCGCCCTAAGCGAAGACCTGTTTACTCCGCTGCCAACCATCAGCAAGGAACAAACCCCTCATATAGCTGCCACCGTGCGCGCACTGGCATACGCCAAACTGAGTGGTAAATCCGGAGCTGCGGAGCGTCTGGACGCTTATCTGGACTATTTAAGCAAAGATTCCGTCATCGAACGGATGCCGAAACTTGTCTACAGCGCTTATGGCAGCGTACGCCAACTAC
>NZ_FR883147.1:35540-71191 GCF_000435115.1 Bacteroides sp. CAG:633
GCAGCGTACGCCAACTACCCGCCGATCTGCTCAGCGCCCTACCCGCATGCGACTCACTGCGCCGCACACGCCTCATTGCGGGAGTCAAGGAACTGATAGAGTTTGACCGTACCTACCTGACAGACAGCGAGCTGAGACGACAGATTAACTCGGACTACCTGTACAACGTATTGCAACATCTCTTCGTATGCGCCATCCACAATCCCGACAATCAGCAAGCAGTAGCCGACCTCAAAGCCTTCTCGCATTTCCTGTCGGGTTGCGCACAATACGTTCCGGGCGGAGGCGATGTTCTGAAACCTGACGGAACAGGCTTCCACCACAATACCCACTACAACGGCTACATGTACTCCTACCGTACATGGGTGCAATACATCGGCCGCCTGAAAGGTACCACATACCGCATTACGGAAACAGCATACAATCATGTGGCTCAGGCCGTAGTCGCTACCTACCTCATGGCAACCCGCTCTACATCGGATGACAACCGCCACTTTGCCGCGTCTTTGGGCGGACGCCATCCTTATACAGGCACACAAGTCAGCTTCACCCAAGCTTTGTTCGACGAACTCATCGCCATCGGAGGCGACATTCTGGGGACAGGCATCGACCGCGAACTTGCCGCCTGCTACAACTACTTCTTCAAGACCGACAAGTACAAAGAGGCCGGAGTCTGCAACCTCGACGGCTTCTACTCGTTCAACTACAGCCCCGCTGGAGTCTATCGCTACGGCGACTGGGTGGCAACCATGCGTTGCCCTACTACCCGCTTCTGGGGCGGTGAGCTTTACTCCCGTCAGAATCGTTTCGGACGCTATCAGTCGCACGGTACCCTGGAAATCGTCTACGAAGGCAACCTGGCCCGATCGGGTTACCCCTCCGACCCGTCACAGCTGGCTGCTGGATGGGACTGGAACATGCCTTGCGGCAGTACCACCGTCCACTATCCTACATGGAAAGACCTTCTTCCCAATGGGAATGACACCGACCGCTTCGACCAGTATGCCCTGACAACCAACTTCTCGGGAGCCCTTTCGTGGGGCGACTGCGGTATGTTCGCCGCCGCCTTCGACCAGGGAGATTCGTGGGGAAACCGTCGGTACACACCCACCAACCTGACTTTCTGTAAGTCTGTATTTGCTTTCGACGGTATATTGGTAAGCCTCGGTACAGGTATTTCCGCCATAGGCGATTACCCCGACACCTGGCAAACTGCCACCAACCTGTTCCAACACATCGGCAAAGGCGACCTGCCGTTTACGGTAGACGACACAGAACCTGCCCAGGGAGACACCCTGCGCCTGGCCGCCAACCGCAAGCACTATCTGCTTACTCCTGCCGGAACGGGCTACTATCTGCCTGCCGCAAACGAAGCTGTAGAAGTGATCCATAACATGCAGTCTACTCCCTCGTTGAAAGGTCTGGAAGCAAACATATTCCGCAACGTATTAGCCGCAAAGGCTTTCATCGACCATGGCGTGAAACCTCAAAACAAACGGTATGCCTTTTATGTAATACCGGGCACAACAGCCGAAGGACTGAAACAGACTGCACGCCGCATCGATAAAGACCTGTTCCGCATACTGGCACAGGAAGACTCGTTGCATGTGCTCCAACATCGCCCGACGGGTACTGTAGCCTATGCCTTGTTTGCCCCATCCGACAACCTGACTTACGGCAAACTTCGTTCGGCCGACACTGCCCTGTTGGCGATGGAACGTTGCGACGCTTCCGGACAAGAACTCGACCTTGTTTTGTGCTGTCCCGACCTTCGTCCCGTTCCCGACAAAACATACCGTTGGCGATCCAGTGCCACCTACGCAACCTTAGTGCTCGACGGACAATGGAAACTGAAAACGGGTACACATCAAACGGCCATTTTGGAACCTGCCGATGGTAAAACCCGCGTCACTGTATGGCTTTCCGAAGGAACTTCCGTACACCTGAAACTGGATGTTCGATAGGATCCAACAGGTAGAATACATGCGTCAGAAGGCCTGTACAGACGTTTTATAGCAGCTTTGGACGAAATGGGTTCTTGTTTTGTACGTTTTTACACATTTTTTTGGATTTGAAGATATACTTTCGCATCGTAAAACAATTTTTCAACCATCTAATCTTAATTTTAACAACATGAATGAACTAAAACAAAACAGCAAACGCCTTTGGGCGTTGATGTTTATGATGTGTTCTTTCTTGATATCATTCGCACAGCAAGCTGTGGTAACGGGTGAAGTGAAAGACGCATCAAACGAGCCTGTAATCGGGGCAACGGTTCAAGTGAAGAACGCGGGTGGAGGAGCCATCACGGATATAGATGGAAACTTCCGCCTCTCTGTGCCCGACGTGAAAAACGCAATTCTGGTAGTTTCGTTTATCGGTTACGAAACCCAGGAGATTCCCTTGAATGGGAAAAAACAAGTAAAAGTTGTATTGCAAGAACAATTCAACGAGTTGGCCGAAGTAACAGTCGTAGCCTACGGCGTACAGAAGAAAGAGACACTGACCGGTGCCATTTCTTCAGTAAAGACTGACGAACTGTTGGTTTCGCCTAATGCCAGTGTTGCTAACTCACTTGCCGGTAAAATCACCGGTTTGTCTTCTGTACAAGGTTCCGGACAGCCGGGTGCTGAAGATCCGAAGATCTTCGTTCGTGGTGTCGGTTCATTGACCGAAGGTGGTGCGTCTCCGCTGATCCTGGTGGACGGTGTAGAACGTTCCTTCTTCCAGATGGACCCGAACGAAATCGAAAGCATTTCTGTATTGAAGGATGCTTCTGCTACTGCTGTATTCGGTGTACGTGGTGCTAACGGTGTTATCTTGGTAACAACCCGTCGTGGTACTGAAGGTAAGACTAAGATTTCTCTCAGTTCTTCTGTAGGTATCCAACAAATTGCTAACTGGGTAGACTTGGCTGATTCGTATACATACGCAACCATGTTTAACGAACGTGAGCTCAATGACGGCAATAAAGCTGTTTTCGATGATTATGCTTTGGAACGTTTCCGTCTCGGTGACCAACCCATTCTTTACCCGAATATCGACTGGTACGACTACATGGTAAAAGATGCAGCTGTACAGACACAGCACAACTTAAACATCTCAGGAGGCACGGAACGCATGCGTTACTTTATCTCTGTAGGTTACCTCTATCAGGACGGTTTGATGAAAGACTTCGGTCAAGGTTACGGTTACAAATACAGCCGTTACAACTACCGTACTAACTTGGACTACGAGATCAGCAAATCCACTACTTTAAAACTGGGTATCGGCGGTGTAGTAGGCGACCGTCAGCAACCGGCCAGCAGCCGTTTTTGGGAAAACCTCTCCATCTCTCAGCCTTTTGCCAGCCCGGGTCTGGTAGACGGACACCCGATGAGTTCGGCAAGCCGTTTTGAAAAGGTTATGTATGTTAATCCGTTCACTGATATTTATGGAAAAGGAGGTAGCAATGTTTTAAATAACACAATGAACCTTGACCTGCATCTGGTACAGAAATTGGACTTCCTGACTAAAGGTCTGTCTGTCGAAGTAAAAGGCGCCTACAACACAGGATATACCTTTACCAAGAGTCGTACTGGTAATATCGAAGTATGGACACCCTATTTCGAAGGCGAAGTGAACGGTTCTGGTTTGCTCCCTGGTGATCCGGACTTTAACGAAAATGTAGTATACCGTATCAGTGGTACTAACTCTAAGCCTAGCTATAGTGAAAGTACTGGACGTAGCCGCGACTGGTATATGGAAGCCAGCATCCGTTATGCACGCAAATTCGGTTCACACAATGTCAGCGCCCTGTTGCTGTATAATCAAAGTAAGAAATACTATCCGTCACAATTGCCTTATTTGCCTACAGCCTATGTCGGCTTAGTAGGTCGTGTTACATACGATTACAAATCACGTTATCTGGCCGAGTTCAACATTGGTTACAATGGTTCTGAGAACTTTGCTCCGGACAAACGATTCGGTACTTTCCCCGCTATATCTTTGGGATGGGTTGTCACAGAAGAACCCTTTATGAAGAACCAACAAGTATTCGACTTCTTGAAAGTACGTGGTAGTATGGGTCTGGTAGGTAACGACAACATGAGCAGTAACCGTTACCTGTACTTACCTGACAGCTATAAAGTGAATTTGCAAGCCAACGAAGGTGGTAGCTGGAAAGAAGAAAAATGGGGTTACAACTTCGGTTACGAAAACAACTCTTGGTGGAAAGGTGCTGTTGAACAACGTCTGGGTAACAAGGACGTAACATGGGAAACTGCTTTGAAGCAGAACTATGGTGTGGACATGAACTTCTTGGGTAACCGTCTGAAAGTAACAGCCGAATATTTCCGCGAAGACCGTAAAGACATCTTGATTTCCCGTAAGACCATTCCTTCACTGACAGCTCTTAGCTCCAGTCTGTTGCCTGTAGTCAACATGGGTAAAGTAAAGAACCAAGGTTACGAATTGGAAATCACTTGGGACGACCGTATCGGCGATGACTTCCACTACAACATCAACGCCAACATGTCGTATGCCAAAAATAAGATTGTCTTCCAGGATGAAGTAGAACCGAACGAACCTTATTTGTGGCGTACCGGTCGCGAAGTAGGTGCACAGTTTGGCTACGTAGTAGATCGTTTCTACTCCTTTGACGACTTTGTAATAGGAGAAGACGGTAAAGTAGGTGATCTGAAAGAAGGACTTCCCAAACCGCAAGTTCCTGTACAACCGGGAGACTTAAAATACAAAGACTTGAACAACGATGGTGTTATCGACCCAGATGACCAATGTCAGGTAGGTTTCCCCACCCGTCCAAACTATACATTTGGTTTGAACTTAAGCGCCGACTACAAAGGTTTCTTCTTTGCCATGAACTGGACAGGAGCTGCTGAACGTTCCATCTCACTGACCGACATGTTCCGTAAGCCGTTTATGGGTGAGAGCCGTGGTTTGATGCAATATCAGGTAGATGGCCGTTGGACACCGGAAACTGCCTCTACTGCAAAATATCCCCGTTTCTCAAAGAACAGTGGAGACTACAATGCATACAATTCTGACTTATGGATTGTAGACGGTTCATATATCAAGCTGAAAGACGTTTCTATAGGTTATAACTTTAACGACCGCCCCGCACTGAAGAAGTTGGGTATTTCTCAGTTAGGTGTGAAACTAACAGGTTACAACCTCCTTTGCTTCAGTCCATTCGACTTGATGGACCCGGAATTTGTGATTGGTTGGCAAAACACCCAGTATCCGGTAACCCGTATTTATAACTTAGGTGTAAACATCACTTTCTAAACCTTGTAGAATATGAAACATATAATAAAAGGTCTCGCTTTGGCTTCACTGCTGTGTGTAGGAGCGGGATGCGACGATATCAAGTTCGGAAACGCTTTTTTGGAAAAGCCATTGAGCGATGAAATGAACATAGACTCCGTATTCGGAAGTAAGCTCTATGCCGAACAGCAATTGGCACAGGTATACCACTCCTTACCCGATCATACACCACAAAATGGACGTTTAAGATGGGGAGCGCTTGAAGGTATTACAGATTTAGGTGATTGGTATAAATCTGGAGGATCTGATCATCACAAAGGATCTTTAACTGCATCAAGCGCCCAAGGTGGAGCTGCATACAATATGGATTATGGCCGAGCTGACGGTAAGTTTTCTGCCATATATGGTATACGTCAGGCTCATATTTTCTTAGAAAATGTAGACCGTGTTCCTGACATGACAGAAGAAGAAAAGACTCGTCGTAAAGGTGAGGCAGAAATGATTATAGCTTACCATAACGTAGATATTTTCCGTAATTTAGGCGGTATGCCGTGGATAGACCACGCTTACAAACCTTCAGACGATATGAAGATGACGCGTATGACTATCGCAGAAGCTGTACAGAATATCAGTGCCCTGATTGATGATGCAGCCAGCAAACTGCCTTGGGATATTGAAGCCAACGATGACGGACGTATGACAAAAGCCGGAGCACTAGCCCTGAAATCACGTTTGTTGACCTTTGCAGCAAGTCCGCTTTTCAATAGTGACCAGCCTTTTAAAGACGGTGAAGCATCACAGAAACACTATACTTGGTGGGGTGATTACCAACAAAGTCGTTGGCAAGATGCTTTGGAAGCCGGACTGGCTTTCTTGCGTGAGAATGCTAAAAATAATAATGTATATAAACTGGTAGATAATGGTGATCCGCGTAAGAGTTTCTGCTCCGGTTATTTTGACCGTTACAATCATGAGACACTGATTAGCAGTCACCGTTACATCAAATGGGATTTAAATGCCTATAATGTCACACAAACCCGGTACGGTACAGGTAATCCGACATTGTGGTACTGTAATATGTTCCCCATGAAAGACGGTAGCGATTTCAGCTGGGATAACAAGGAACACCGCGCTCATCCGTTCTTCACCGAAGACTTCGAAATGACCCGCGATCCCCGTCTGTACGAGACACTCATTGTGACTGGCGACAAATTCTGGGGACGCAAGGCAGAAATCTACAAGGGAGGCCGCGAACAACCCAAAGACATGGGTGGTGGTCAGAATTGGCGCTGGGCAGACATGGGTTACTTCGGTATCGGTCTGCGCAAATACTATCAGGACCACTTGAACGAGTTGCAGAACAAGTTCTATAACTGCTGTCTGCTCCGCTTGCCGGAAATCTACCTGAACATTGCCGAAGCCATGAACGAGTTGGGAAAAGCCGAACAAAAAGACGAGTTCGGACGCGATGCATACGATTACATCAACCTGCTCCGCGACCGCGTACAGATGCCTCACGTTACCAAAGAAACTGCTGCTCCAGGAGTAGCCTTGCGCGAAGCAATCCTTCGTGAACGCGCTTTAGAGTTCGGCTTTGAAGAAGTTCGTTACTACGATATGAATCGCTGGAAACGAAGCGACTGGCTGACTACCCGTAAAAACTATCGTCTCCGTACCTATCCAGTAGAGCCTAAAGTGAATGGCGTTTATGTTAACTTCACGTATGAAATTGAAGAAAAATCTGCAGTTTCACACAACTGGATTGACAATTGGGATGATAAATACTATCTGTGCCCTATTCCTTTGGATGAAATTAACAAGAAATACGGCTTGGTACAAAACCCCGGCTGGGAATAAGGAAAGGATTTAACTAAAGAATTTAGCAAGCATGAAAAAGAAATATATTTCCGTATTAGCGCTCGCCTGCCTATTCTCGGCTTCGGCAATGGCGCAACAAAAAATTACGGGTGTAGTGAAGGATGCCCAAGGCGAACCCGTACTGGGTGCTTTGGTAACTGCAGTAGGACATCCTACTGAAAAATCCATCACCGACCAAAAAGGCGTATTTACCCTAAACGCTAACCAAGGTGAATACATTGAAATAGTATATGCCGACAGTCAAAAGAAACGGGTATGGGTTAAAGGCGAATCATTAGAAATTTGCCTGGAAGATCTGGATACTTATACAGAAAACCGCAGCAAATTGCAAAGCGGCCGTGAACAGACACAAGCTGTGTCAACTTTGTCTGGTGAAAAGATAGCCAACAACTCTACCTTCAACGTAGGAAACTCACTGTACGGTATGTTGCCGGGCTTGATTGTAAAGCAAAACACCGGCTGGACTGACGGTGCTACACTGATGGTACGTGGCGGTGGTTCACAATCATCACAATCTCCACTCATCGTTGTAGATGGTATTCCCCGTACATTGGACTACCTCAACATGCTCGAAGTAGAAAGCATCTCTGTATTGAAAGACGGTGCAGCTACAGCACTGTGGGGAACACGTGGTGCCAATGGTGTAGTAGTAGTAACCACTAAACGCGGACAGTACAACCGTCGCGATATTGATGTAAACTATACCTATGGTATGGGATTGCCCATCAACCAGCCGGAATTTGTAGATGGTGTTACGTATGCACAAATGCGCAATGAAGCACTTTACTACGATGGTCTTCCATTGGAGTACGATGCTACCGCATTTGAAGCTTTCCGTAACGGCTCCAACCCAGACGCATTCCCCAATGTAGACTGGATGGGAACCGCCTTGCGTGACTATACCACCAACCATCAGCTGAACTTGACTTTCCGTGGAGGTGGTAAACGAGTACGCTATTATACAGCTATCAATTATAAGAACGACCAAGGTATTTTGGACACAGATCTGGTGAACTCAACCGGTCGTTACGATGCACAATTTAAAAAGTATCGTCTTGATGCCCGTATGAACTTGGATATCGACGTAACCGATTATACACGGGTTGCATTGAATATGTTTGGTCTGTTGCACGAAAACAACCGCCCGCGCGAATCAGAAGCCAATATCTTTGGTAATCTGTTCCATGTTCCTTCAGGTGCATTCCCTATCCGTACAACCAACGGTTATTGGGGTAGTAACAATATTTTCAAAATCAATCCTATTGCTGAGATTGCTGAAAATGGTTACTTCCGTACCGATGAACGTATGTTGCAGTCTGACCTCCGCATTTACCAGGATTTGTCACCGGTAACTAAAGGCCTTAAAGCAGAAGTTGGCATTTCGTATGACAACAGTGCCGTTTATCAGGAAACCGGAACACAAGAATATGAATACGAAGCACTGACTGTTATCCCGGGTGCTGTATTGGGTGAATACGAAATTCTGCGTAATGTAGGTGGTGAAGAAAAAGCACTCTCTATCTCCAACGGTGGTCTGAACAGCCAGTTCATGCGTTTGGTTATCGACGGACGAGTAGGCTACGACCGTGCTTTCGGTCTCCACGCCGTAAATGGAAACTTGATGTATCGTCAGGAATCTTATACTCCGCTGGGACGTAACAACAGCCGCAAACGCCAGTCAGTCATCTTCACCGGTGGTTACAACTACGACAACCGTTATCTGGTAGACGTAGTAGTAAACTATAGTGGTACAAGTGTGTTAAGCGATGGCGATAAGTTCCGTACTTATCCTGCCATATCAGCAGCATGGGTACTTTCGAACGAATCTTTCTGGAAAAACGCAAGTAACGTAATCGACTATTTCAAGATTCGTGCATCATGGGGACGTTCAGGTAACGATAACATCGCTTATGACCTTGATGAACGTTACTGGGAAAGCTGCGGTGGCGGTCTCTTCAAAGATACTCCAGCCGGTTTCGGTGGTCTTCATGCCGGCAACTTGGCTGTATCCAACTTGGACATCGAATTGGCAGACAAGTATAACTTTGGTATCGACATGCGTTTGTTCAACCGCCTGTCACTGACAGCTGATGCTTTCTATGACAAACGTACGAACACACTGATCTCAGCTTCCAACTTGTATTCAAGCGTTATCGGTACAGGCATTCCTCAGCTGAACATGGGTGAAACCAATTCTAAAGGCCTCGATTTAGGCTTGAATTGGGAAGATAAAGTAGGCGAAAACTTCAAATATTATGTAGGTGGAACCTTCTCGTACCTGCGTACTTGCATTGATGAAAATGGTGAAGGCTACAAACCTTATGACTATCTGTACAAGAAAGGTGACCGTATCGGACAGCTTTATGGACTGGAAGCCATCGGTTACTTCCGTGATGAAACAGATATCGCCAACAGCCCCAAACAGATGTTCTCAGCCGTACGTCCGGGTGACATCAAGTACAAGGATCAAAATGGTGACGGTAAGATTGACTCATATGACGAAGTAGCCATTGGTCATTCTTCTTCAATACCGGGCATCTACTATGGTATCAACTTGGGCTTCGAATACAAAGGATTCGGTATAGACGCTGTGTTCCAAGGAGCCGGACAATACAGCCGTATGTTAAACACTCAGTCTGTATACTGGCCATTGCGCAACAACAACAGTAACTTGAGCAAATGGTATCTGGAAGACCGAGTACGTTGGACTGAGGACACCAAGGGTGTAGCAACTGCACCGCGTCTGACAACGCTGGACAACGCCAACAACTTCCGTAACAGTACAGAATGGTTGGAGAACGGTGCCTTCTTCAAACTGCGTAATCTCAACATCTATTACAACCTGCCGAAAAAGTGGATTAGCAGCATGAAGATGGATCAATGCCAAGTATATCTCCGTGGCAACAACCTCTTCTCACTTGACCATGTGAAGTACCTGAACTGTGAAGACCTCTCGATCAACTATCCAGACTTGATGTCGGTGTTTGTAGGTGTGAACATTAACTTCTAAAAACAAGACTAAACGCAATATGAAAAAATTAGCTTTAATTATAGCCGCATCCCTCACTTTGGGGGGATGCGATTTCCTGGACTTCGACGAATCACAGGGTAAGACTCAGGATGAAGCCTACGGCTATTTCGATAACGTATTGGCTTTGGGTAATGCCGCTTACCGTTCACTTCCCGATGATTTTGGAGATCACATTGGTGGTGCTCTGCGCGAAGCCGCTACTGACAATGCAGTATATACGTGGGAAAGCAACGCCGTATATGACATCTATAACGATGTATGGAGCCCGCTGAACCAGATCGATAATAAGTGGAGCGAATACTATCAGGTAATTTATGACATCAATATGTTTCTGCGCGATTACTCTGAAGAGAATCTGGAACGTCATAAGTGGGATTCCAACTATCCGGATAACATCGAGAAAGCACGGATGTCATTGCGTGAAGTAAGAGTGCTTCGTGCCCTTTATTACTTTGAACTGGTAAAACGTTACGGCGATGTACCCTTGCTTACCGAGCCGATGGAATTGGACGAAATCAACAGCGTAACTAAGACCAAAGCCACAGAAATACTGAATTTCGTAGCAACCGAATGCGCTTCGGTAGCAGACGAACTTCCGTTGAGCCACAATGATTTCTTCGGTGAAACAGGTCGTGTAACCAAAGGAGCAGCTCTTGCTATCCGTGCTCGTGCTTTGCTTTATGCAGCTAGCCCGTTGCTCTGTGACGGCGATGCTTCTGCAGCTTGGAAAGCCGCAGCTGAAGCTGCCCACGATGTCATTGCAATGAATTACTACAGTCTTCCTGCTATAGATGAAGATCCGTTGTACGATCCGAATCTGGGTGACGCTGTATTGAAATCGCCACAATTGATTTTTGAGACTCGTAACAATGCCAGCCTGACATTCGAAACTCGTAACCTGCCCATTGGTTTTGCTAACGGTACAAACAGTGGAAATACTCCGACTCAGAACCTTGTGGATGAATTTGAGATGAAAGACGGAACACCTTTCAGTTGGAACAATGCCACACATGTACAGAATATGTATTATGATAAGGCAGGTAACCCAACTCGTGACCCACGTTTCTATCGTACAGTGCTTGCCAATGGTATGAAATTTATGAAAACGCAGATTGATACTTACGAAGGTGGCCGTTTTGGAGCTCCTGTAACAGGTGCTACTCTGACAGGCTATTACCTGAAAAAGTTAGTAAATGAAACTGTAGTTTTGACACCGCCGAACACTGTAAGTAAGAATCACCACTACCCCACCTACCGTTATGCAGAAGTATTGCTGAACTACGCTGAAGCATTGAACGAATGGAAAGGTCCTGACTACACAGATGCCAACTGCACAATCTCTGCCCGCCAGGCTTTGAACCAAGTACGCCAGGCAGCAGGTATGCCCGACGTTAAAGGTGCCGGTGACCAGAATTCGTTCCGTACAGCTGTACGTCACGAACGTCGCGTCGAACTGGCATTCGAAGACCACCGCTTCTGGGATATCCGCCGTTGGAAGATTGGTAACGTGGTAGAGCAGATCTACGGTGTACACATCCGTAAGAACGGACCTACTTTCGAGTACACTCGCCAACTGGTACAAAACCGTATCTGGAAAGACAAGATGTACCTGTACCCGATTCCACAGAACGAGACATTTGTTAATCCCAACTTGACTCAGAACCCGGGATGGGAATAACCAATATCTTCAAAATAAAGAAGTTTAACGAATGAATACTACGAAAATGACAAATAAATTAATATTAAATCTGTTGATAGGAGGAGGCTTGCTAGCAGGCCTCGCCTCCTGCGCGGACGAATCAATCTCTCTGAAGGATGTCAACTATCCTTTATACGAGCGCTTGGATACCGCCGGTTACCAAGGTTACGAACTGGTTTGGTCGGAAGAATTCGATCAAGACGGACGTCCAAATTCAGCTTATTGGAATTACGACGAAGGTTACATGCGCAACGAAGAGGCACAAGATTATCTGAAGGATGATCCTCGTACTTCACGCATCGAAGGTGGTGATTTAGTGATAGAAGCATTCAAGGATCCACACGAAGGCATTAACAAATGGACAGGTGAACCCTATCATTTCGATTATTCATCTGCCGAATTGACTACCAAAGGCAAAGTAGACTTCCAGTATGGTCGTCTGGATATTGCAGCCAAAATACCTACAGGTCGTGGTGTATGGCCGGCTTTCTGGATGAGACCGACAGATGCTCTGGAAGGCAAATATGCAGAGATAGACATTATGGAATACGTATGGGGTAACACCGAAGACCATAACACGTATTATGTAACCCTGCATACGCAAGCTACCAACGACGGATTGGCTGAACGTTGGTCGGGTAATACTAGTTCACCTACACTTGAATCGAACTATCACCTCTACTCTTTGGTATGGGACGAAGAAATGATTCAGGTATTGTTTGATAACGAAGTTGTTTGTACTGCCGAGAAAGAAGAAGGTATGACACTCGATTACTGGCCGTTCGACCAGCCCTTCTACCTCATCATGAACATTGCCGTTGGCGGTGGATGGGGCGGTCAGTGGGGTATCGATGAAACCATCTTCCCGAAACAAATGAATGTTAAGTACATCCGCTACTATAAACCTATTGAAGTAAGCGTACCTGGTGGTGGTGATGGCAACGTAGACGACGGTGCCGAATATGTAGTTAACGGTGGCTTCGAAACCGATCTTGATGCTTCGATGCAGCCCAAGGTAGGTCCGCGTTCGGATATTGAGGGCTTGAATGCCGTTAACTTTGTAAATCGTTGGTGGGTACTCAACCATAATAATGCAGCCTTAACTATTGACAAGACTACCGGTGCTGATGATAGCAATCATTCTTTGAAATACACAAACAGCAAACTGGACAACTGGTGGAGCACTGACATGTCAATGTGCCTGCAAGGAGTACCTGCCGGAAAATATGTCCTCAGCTTTTGGGCGAAATCGAGCCAAACAACCGCACCATTAGCTGTGAATTTGGCACTCTGCGAAACTGAGGAAGATATGAAGCCGACATACAAAGAATGGAAAGCTTTAGTTAAAGAAAATGGAAAGACTCTCATTAAAAAGAAAAACGGAAACGGCGACTTGTATTGCCTTACTTCTGAAACCGTGGGTACAGAATGGAAACAATATTCAGTAACATTGGACATACCAGCAAACATTCTACTGAAATTAGTTCTAAAGCCACAGACTCAAGGAGTACCAAACGAATGTAATTCGTACAAGCTCATAAATCCTGCAACCAACTTGGAATTCTGGTTTGATGAATTCTCTTTGAAAGAGAAAAAATAAAAATTCCTTTTTAGGATAATGAATAGTTCGGGGCTTCTGTCCGATGAGAATTCAGACAGAAGCCCCTTTTTATTCAAACCACAACATCAATAAACGTTAGTGAAACTGTCACAAAGCTTTGTGAGCAGATATTTTTCCCCAGTTAGGAAAAAATATTTTCCCAGTTAGAAAAAAATTATTCCCTAACTAGAGAAAAAAACAGCCTAAACTATAAACTTCTAACCTTTCAAAATACAGATATCATGAACTTAAAGCAATTAATCGGATTATCCGGAATAGCCCTCTCTCTGACAGTATTTCCCGTATTAGCCTCGGCATGCAGTGATAACAGCGTTATCGAAGAACCAACCACACCTCCGGATAGCGGAGATGGAGATGAAGAAACCGATGATGCTTTGCATCAGACATGCCAAACCATTCTTGAAAGAATAAAATCCGGCAATCTGTCTACAAATGCATCTGCCGTAGATAAAAATGCTGCAAAATGGATCGCACAGATCCAAGAAAACGGTTCATTCCCCGATATTGACTATTCAGACCGTTCTTTCAGCTGGACACCAGGCGCCCATTTGACACGAGTGAATCAAATGGCTCAGGCATATATACTGAAAGAAAGCAGTTATTATGGAAACGAAGACTTATACAAACAAATCATACAAGCCCTAACCTATTGGAATACGGTTCATCCGGTTTGCGACAATTGGTATGAGAATCAAATTTCTGCACCACAGGATATGGGCGTTATCCTAATTCTGATGCGCTATGGTAAGACGCTGGTTCCGGAAGAACTGGAAAACAGTATCCTTCTATATATGAAACAAACCGGAGGAGATCCGGAAGATCAGGCAGGTGCCAACAAGACCGACATAGCCTTACACTGGTTGTACCGAGGATGTCTGCAAGAAGATAAAAGTGTAATAGACAAGGCTGTGCTCCATTCATTTATGCCACTGGCATATGTAGCTTCCAACCAAGAAGGCATCCAATACGACTTATCGTATTTCCAACATGGTTCACAATTATATGTCGGCGGCTATGCTCCGGTCATGCTCAGCGGAGTAACCAGAGTTGCAGACTATACTGCAGATACCGAATACAAACTATCGGCCAATCAGTTGAATGTACTGTACAAGTTCATCAACGAAACTTATATGAAAAGTATCAGAGGACACGTGCAATTCTATAACGTTGTCGGACGTAGTGTCAGCCGTCCGGGAGCTTTAAATTGCAGTGGTTTTACAGGTACTCTTGACAAAATGAAAAGAATAGACCCAGCCCATAGTGCCGAATACGATAAGCAAATTGCTATCTTAAAAGGCAATGGATACGGATCCATCACAGACAACTTTACTCACTATTATATAGGTGACTGGAGTCTGTTCCAAGGCAAAAACTATTCTGTTGGTGTACGTATGGCTTCCAACCGTACCCGAAAATGCGAAAACGGAAATAAAGAGAATCTGAAAGGCTTCTTCATGAGTGATGGCTCCATGAATCTGGCTCTGGACGGAGAAGAATATTTCGATATATTCCCAACATGGGACTGGAACAGAGTTCCAGGAGTAACCAATCCCCAAATGACAGAAATTCCTTTGGCTAGCTCATGGGGAGAAGCAGGTGAATCAGAGTTCTGCGGTGGACTTTCAGCTGAGGCAAACGGACTTTCCGGATTCAGATTTACGGCTAATACTCATGGCATCAGCATGTCGGCAAACAAGGCATGGTTCTTCTTAGACGGTAGAATTGTATGTTTGGGCAGTGGTATTACTTCAAGCATGGCAGAGCCTATCAATACGACTGTCAACCAATGCATGTTCAAAGACAATCTTGCATACGCCATAAACGGACAGGAAAATACTGCCTCAATAGGTGCCGAAGTATCAGATCAGTCATTAGACTGGATATGGCATGGTAATGTAGGTTATTTCTTCCCCGAAGAGCAGAAAGTTTCTCTTAAAGCCGAAAACCGTAGCGGAAGCTGGTATGACATTAACAATACCAAAAGTAAAGACCAGGTTGAAAAAGAAGTATGTACCATATGGCTAAATCATGGAACAGCTCCGTCAAATGCGACCTACAGCTATATCATTGTTCCGGGTATAGACAACGTAGGAGCTATGAAGAATTACAAGATAAAAGATACTGAAATCATAGCCAATTCCGCAGATGTACAAGCTGTACAAGACGTTGCAAACAATATGATTCAAGCCATGTTCTACCAAAAAGGAAGCATCTCTGCCAATGGAATCAAAGTTTCGGTTGATAAACCATGCGCACTCATGTTGCAAAAGAGTGGCAGCAATTTCGAACTTTATTTCTCAGATCCTTCCCATAAGTTGAGCAGCCTGACTGTTACAGTTGAGTACAACAACAGTCAGAAGTCATATACTTATGACGCATTTGGAGAAGACAGTGCCTACAAAGGAAAGACACACCATACGCAATTGGCATTCTAAGTAATATTATAACGGGGATGTATCAGAATCGATTTACATATCATTTTGATACATCCCCTATCTGTATCAAGTAAAAACCACCATCTTTTCAACCAAACATTCTAATGAATATGAAAAAAATACTATTCTGCTGCTTATTAGGTATTATATCACTCACTGCAAATGCCGGCAATCCCAAACGAGTAATATTAATAGCCTTGGATGGAATCTCCATAAATGGCTTTACCAAAGCCAATACTCCCCATTTGGATGCTTTGTTAAGTGAAGGAGCCTTATCGCTGAACACACGGGTAGTCATGCCGTCTGTGACGCTGCCCAACTGGACAAGCCATCTTACCGGTAGTGGTCCGGAGCAACACGGAGTTTTCAACAACGACTGGACATTGGCCGATAGCCACTACCCGTTACAGGACAAGGATGCCGACGGTTACTACCCTTCAGTATTTACAGTAATCAAGGAACAAAAACCGGAAATAAAAACAGCATTCTATTATAACTGGATCAACCTGTTCTATCCGTATAACAAGAAATATCTTGATGAAGTCAGCTATCTGGAAAATGACGGATATAAAGAGAACTACGCAAAAGCTCTTGACTTCATGCTGCAACATAAACAAGAACCCGTTTTAGTATTCTTATATTCAGTTCATACAGACCATGCCGGACACAAGCACCAATGGATGTCAGACGAATATATACAGTCTATAGAAGAAGCCGATGCAGAAATAGGTGCACTGATCGAAAAAATGAAAGCCAATGATTTATACAAAGATACCTACTTCCTGTTTGTAAGCGACCATGGAGGTATCAAATACGGTCATGGAGGAACAAGTTCCGATGAGATGATTGTTCCCTGGGGCATAAAAGGTCCTAAAATAAAAAAGGGATTCATTATGGAGGAACCTAACAATACTGTAAACACCGCTTCGGTCATATTGCATTTGTTTAAAATCAAACAACCGGATGCCTGGATCGGAAAAGTTCCGCACAGTATCTTCAAATAACAACTGAAAGCATCTGTCTAATTAGCATTCGCATATGAGAAACATCATTTATTACATAACCTTGTTCTCGGTAGTACTTGCATGTCCCCATTTATCTGCTCAAAATACAAAAGAGAAAAATGACTCAATCCTGCAGGCACTGCTGCCCGAGCCACAATCGGTTACCGTATACCATGAAGAAAAAGGTATTGCTCCTGATGAGATCAAAGGATTTCATCTGGTAAAAAAAGCCCAGATTCCTTTTGGAATAAAGCAGTTCCCCCTAAAAACAGTGGACGAACAACAGCATTGCATCGTTCTCGAACTCAACAAAAGCATTAAGGCGGAAGAAGGTTATGAACTGGCCATAAAGGACAATGTTATCAGGCTCAGTGCCCGTACCTCAAAAGGATTACTGTACGGTATGATGACGTTAGAGCAAATCGCCCGAAATGCCAAAGAGATCAATGCAGAAATGCCAGCTCTCAAAATAGAAGATTATCCACACAGCAGCTACAGAGCCATTCATCTGGACTTGAAGCACCACATCGATAAAAAAGAATACATGTACAGCATTTTAGATAAAATGGCTTTGTACAAGCTTAACGCGATCATCGTAGAATTTGAGGATAAGATAAAATACGAGACATATCCAGTGATAGGTGCCCCAAACGCCTGGAGCATAGACGAATGGAAAGAGTGGTGCGAATATGCCCATAAGCTGAATATCGAGGTTAGTCCGCTTATTCAGGGCATTGGCCATGCCGATTTCATCCTGAAACACGAAGAGATGAAGCCGCTCCGCGAGGATCCTTCTTCCGACTGGGTATGCTGCCCTTCGAACGAAGAATATTACAAAGTACAGTTCAAGCTATACGAAGACGCCATAAAAGCTACTCCGTATGGAAAATATCTGCATGTAGGAGGAGATGAAGTAGGTACATTGGGAACCTGCCCACGATGCAAAAAGCAGCATAAGAATGCCCTTGAACTACAGATGCAATGGCTAAAACGGGTCAGCGATTACGCCGTAAAACATGGAAGAACTCCCATCTTCTGGGACGATATGGTGTTTAAGCATGTCGGACTATACGCAGCCATTCTGGATCAGATTCCTCCTCAACAAGTGGACTCTGTATGGCAAAAACAGCTTCCCGAACTGAACAAGCACATCAAGTCCTTCCCCAAAAAAGTGATTTACATGCGCTGGCAATACGGAAATGCCGACCAACCTGGAAACAAGAAAGCCTTGCAATGGTATCATGACAACAAACTGAAAACAATGGGTGCCACGGCCGTTCAGACCACCTATGCCATGTTGCCGTTAGGAGGATTCATCAATAACATCAAGAGCTTTCAGACGGCCAGACAGGATATTCCCATCGAAGGCGTTTTGTGTACTGCATGGGACGATGCCTCTCCGTTGACTGATACTTTCTGGCAAGGTTTCATTGCCCATGCCCAATACAGCTGGAACATTCAGGACGACATGGATAAGGAAGAGTTCGACCGCCGCTACCGCATTAACGAATTCGGATATCAGGCATCAGGCCTGCCCAACTTCCGACCGCTTCTGGAAAGCACATTCCCACTATGGGAAACAGGACTGCTGGACGAAGGTGTACGCCGTTCATTATACCGTACAGGTGGTAAGTTCAAACTGATGAGTCTGCCAACTGAAACAAAAGGAGAATGGAGCATAAAGTACCAGAAAAGGATAGAAGAAGCTCAGAAGAACATAGCCAAATGCCAGCAACTCAAAGAACTGTTATTAAAATACCGGAAGGAATCGGTGCGTAACGAATATTCGCTGCAAGTATTCGAATGTATCAACGAACTGACCGGATATACCGCAGAATTGCTGTTCGCACTGTCCGAATACGATATAAAAAGAGACTTTGCCAGCTTCAACAACCTGAAGTTATGCGTGAAGAAGTTTGATACAGTCCGTCAGAACATGGAACATGTCTATTCGCAAATACGCGTATTGGGGCAACCCGAAGGGTATTTATTGCCCATGAATCACCATGCGCATCTGGCAATCCAGACAAAGAATTCCGACTGGATGTTCTGGTACGAAACAGCATTCCTCAAGAAACTGACAGAAAACATACCAGACCTCAAGTAATAAAAAATAAACTATAAACCATAAATCACAGATCATGAAATCGTTCTATATTATTGCATTATTTTTAGTCTGTGCATTCTCTTCTTTGTTTGCCGCCGACTATCCCGCCTTCTCAACCGGCGGTTTTTACGAACTTCCCGGCACCGGACGAAAAGCCTATTCCATGAACATGGCATGGCGGTTTCTCAAAGGAGACTCCGAAGCTCAGGTATGGAACAAAGACTTCGACGACTCAGGCTGGGAAGTCGTGTCCTTGCCTCATGGTATCGAATACTTGCCTGTAGAAGCTAGCGGCTGTGCCAACTATCAGGGAATAGTGTGGTACCGGAAACACTTCACACCCTCGGACGAGTTGAAAGGCAAACGCCTGTTCCTGCACTTCGAAGCCATCATGGGCAAAAGTGAAGTTTATTTGAATGGAAAACTGATTAAGAAGCATTACGGAGGATACCTGCCCGTCATTGCCGACATCACCGACGGAATAGAATGGGATAGCGAAAACGTGATTGCCGTAAAGGCTGACAATAGCGATGATCCCACTTATCCGGTAGGAAAACCTCAAAGCCTGCTGGACTATACCTATTTCGGAGGTATTTACCGCGACTGCTGGCTGATAGCCCACAACGATGTCTTCATAACCAATGCCAACTACGAAAACGAGGTTGCCGGAGGAGGATTGTTCATTTCCTACGACCGGGTTTCGGAAGAAAGCGCGATTATCAACCTGAAAGCACACATCCGCAACCAGTCGTCCAAACGGCAAAAAATCACCATCGAATTTCAACTGAAAGAGAAAGAAGGCAAAACCGTACTGACAACTGCAAAATCGCTCACCGTACAACGGGGAAAGGCAAACTATGCGGTAAGCTCCATGAAAGTCGATGCCCCCAAGCTGTGGTCGCCCGAAACACCTTACCTTTATAACCTCGACATCCTGGTGAAAGATGCTTCCGGCCAGACAATCGACGGTTACCGGCAAAGACTGGGCATACGAAGCATCGAATTCAAACAGACCGAAGGTTTGTGGCTGAACGGAAAACCTTACGAAGGAAAAATCATGGGAACAAACCGGCATCAGGATTTTGCCGTACTGGGCAACGCACTCCCCAACTCTCTGCAATGGCGCGATGCCAAAAAACTGCGCGATGCCGGCCTGAAGGTGATCCGTACACACTACGTCATCGACCCGGCCTTTATGGACGCATGCGACGAACTGGGCCTGTTCGCACTGGTAGAAGTGCCGGGATGGCAATTCTGGAACGACGAACCTATATTTGCCGAACGCATCTATTCGGATATACGCAACATGATACGTATTCATCGCAACCATGCTTCGCTGTTCTTCTGGGAACCTATTCTGAACGAAACAAGATACCCCGAATATTTTGCCAAAAACGCATTGGACATCTGTAACGAAGAGTATCCTTACCCTTACAGCACTGCTGCATGCGACCACGGAGCTGCCGGAGACTCTTATTACAGCCTGTTACTGCGCCCCATCGATTCCAAGCTAAGTCCGGACAAGACTTACTTCATCCGTGAGTGGGGCGACAATGTCGACGACTGGAATGCCCAGAACTCAGACAGTCGCGTAGCCCGCAACTGGGGCGAAGTACCCATGCTGCTTCAGGCCGCTCACTATGCCAACCCCGATTACCCGACACTGTGCTACGAAACCATCTGCCAGAAACCACGGCAGATTGTAGGTGCCTGCTTCTGGCACTCGTTCGACCATCAGCGCGGCTACCATGCCGATCCTTTCTACGGAGGCATTATGGACGCATTCCGCCAGCCCAAGTTCTCGTATTACATGTTCATGTCGCAACGCTCACCGAAGAAGAGCGACCTGATAGCCGACAACGGCCCCATGATTTACATTGCCCACGAGCTGACACCCTTCTCACCGAAGGATGTCACCGTATACTCCAACTGCGACGAAGTGCGCCTCACCGTCTTCAAAAACGGAAAGACCTATACTTATAAGAAAGCCACCGACCGGAAAGGAATGCCCTCGCCTGTCATCACATTTGCCGATGTCTACCACTTTATGGAATGGAAAGCCAAAGCACGTGCCGGCAAACAGGACGAAGCCTACCTGCTGGCCGAAGGACTGATAGACGGAAAAGTAGTAGCCACACACAAGCGCTATCCGGCCGGACAACCCGACCACATCGTGCTGCGTCTGGACAACGAAAACGTACCATTAGTGGCCGACGGCTCGGACGTAGCAGTAGTTGTGGCCGAAGTAGTTGATAAGCGAGGAACCGTAAAGCGTCTGAACAATTCCATCATCCGCTTCCAGATCGAAGGTGAAGGCAGATTGCTGGGCGATGCCTCCGTAGGTGTCAACCCGATGCCTGTCAGCTGGGGATCGGCTCCTGCACTCGTACAAGCCACCAACCACGCTGGAAAAATCAACATTACCGCCTCTCTGCTGGTTCCCGGACAGGCACGTCCGCTGGAAGGTACCTTGGAAATAGAATCCGTACCCGACAAACAACGCCAGATATTCTCGGCCAGCGAACTGGAACAAATCGGCCGGAACAAACAGGAAGCACAGGAAAGCCCGTCGGATCTGAAAGAACTGATGCGTGAAAACGCAATACTCAAGAAAGAACTGAACCAACTGAAAGTGAAAGAAGTGGAACAACAGCAGACACAATTCGGAAAAGGTATCAACGATTGACCTGTTCGCCGATAGTGTTACTGCTTATTTGTATGTTTCAAAAGAATTAAAACAAAGTCATGATGTACCGATATACACTTTTAGGATTTCTGCTGTCCCTGACTGCTCTTCTGCAGGCAGCTGACAGCAAAGAAAAAATCTACAAACTGTGGTACGACCACCCCGCGCCCAACAACGGAGCCGTCTTCGAAGAGAACTGGAGCGACCGCCCGACCGATACCGACTGGGAGCGTTATTCACTACCCATCGGGAACGGCTATATGGGCGCTTCCATCTTCGGGCGGACCGATACCGAACGGATTCTGCTGTCCGACAAGACACTGCACATCAAAGGTCTGTGGGGAACGGAAACCAATACCGCCTTTGCCAATATCTATATGGACTTTTTCCACAACAGCCGCGAAAACTACGAACGAAGCCTGACGTTGAACAACGGGCTGCACCAGGTACGATACAAGCATCAGGGCATAACCTACCAACGTACCTGCTTTGCCAGCTATCCGGATAAAGTAACCGTCATCAAACTGACGGCCGACCGTGCTGGAAGCGTCAGCTTCCATCTGCGTGCCCAAATACCCTATCTGACACCTTTCGGTCCTCTGCAACGTACCGACTCCATCACCAAGGGCTACCTTAGCGGAGCCACGCAAACACGCTTCAGCGGAAACGGACGTACCGGAAAGGTCTCGGCCGAAAGCGACGACATTCTTTCCCTGCGCGGAAACACCGAGCACCTGAACATGATCTACGAAGGACGAATCAAAGTTATCCCCTACGGAGGTAACGTCCGCGCCCATCATGCTGCCGACGGAAACGACTGGCTGAGCATTGAGAAAGCCGACTCGGCCATCGTACTGCTGGCCATCGGAACGAACTATGAGCTGAAGAGCAGTGTCTTCGAAGGTGCATCCAAAGACAGACTGAAGGGCAATGCTGACCCGCACGATGCACTGGTCGGTATCATCGAAGACGCTTCGGCAAAAGGATATGACTGTCTGCTGGACAGACACCTGGCCGACTACCGGCACTTCTTCGACCGTGTACACATCGACTTGGGCGAAGAAATACCTTCGATACCCACAGACAAGCTATTGGAAGCGTACAAACAAGGCCAATACAGCAATTATCTGGAAGAACTGATGTTCCAGTACGGACGCTATCTGCTCATCTCCAGTTCGCGGAAAGGAACCCTGCCGCCGCTGCTGCAAGGCGTATGGAACCAATACGAACTGGCTCCGTGGAACAACAACTATACCCACAACATCAACATTCAGATGAATTACTGGCCAGCCTTCAGTACCAACCTGGCCGAGCTGTTCGAGTGTTATGTCGATTATTACAAAGCCTATCTGAACAGAGCCGAACAAGTTGCCTCCAACTACATACGCAAACATCATCCCCAAGCCTACTCGGCACAGAAAGGTGGAAACGGATGGATTGTAGGCGCCGGAGCAGGTCCCTTCTTCATCGGAGAGCCCGGCGGACATTCCGGTCCCGGTACCGGAGGCATGACTGCCAAACTGTTTGCCGACTACTATTACTTCACAGCCGACCCGCAGATTCTGAAAGAAGTCACCTATCCGGCCATTTCCGGAGTGGCACGCTTCTTCAGCAAGGCACTGACAGATACCCTGGGGCACATGCTTGCCTATCCTTCATCATCGCCCGAACAGTTCAGCAAACTGACTGGCAAACCCTATCCGAGCGTAGGCTGCGCCTTCGACCAGCAGATGATATACGAGACTTTCGGCGATGTGCTGAAGACAGCGGACATCCTGGGCAAAAGAGATCCGCTCGTCCGGGACATCAAAAAGCTGATGCCCCGTCTCGATCCGGTTCTCATCGGAAAGTCTGGGCAGGTGAAAGAATACCGTGAAGAAGAGTACTACGACGACATCGTGCTGGAGAAACACCATCGTCACATCTCCAACCTGATTGGGTTGTACCCCGGCACCGTCATCAACAGCCATACGCCGCAGTGGCTTCAGGCCGCCCAAACGACATTAAACTTGCGGGGTGACGCATCTACCGGATGGTCTATGGCCCACAAACTGAACCTGTGGGCACGAACAGCCAACGGCGAACGTGCACACACCGTGCTGCAGACCCTCATCCAGACTGCCGTACTGGACAACCTGTGGACAAACTGCATTGCTGTGTTGCGCTCGCCCTACCAGATTGATGCCAACTTCGGTACAACAGCCGGCATTGCCGAAATGCTTCTGCAAAGCCACGAAGGCTACATCGACCCGCTTCCTGCCCTCCCCCAATGCTGGCATACGGGCAGTTACGAAGGACTTGTGGCAAGGGGCAACTTCGAAGTTTCGGCCCGCTGGGCAAACAAACAACTGCAGCAGCTACACATTCATTCCCGAAGAGGACTGCCTTGCAAAGTCAAAGTGCCTTTTGCACAGGCACTGCGGATAACGGACTCTCACCAAAAGAAAGTATCCTACAAGGTTCTGCCGGACGGAACAGTTCAGTTCAAGACAAATCCCGACGAAGTCTATCTGCTGGAAAAGACAGACGAGTAGAGAAATTAACGAGTTAACAAGTTGACGAGTTGACAAGTAAACAAGTAGACAAACTAACAAGCCTAATAGACTTGTAAACTTGTCAACTCGTCTACTAAAACAATAAACCTACTGATATGAAAAGACAATTTTTAATGCTCCTCCTCATAGGAGTTCTGTTGGCACTGCCTTTGCAGGCACGCCATACCGAGCCTTTCCATGGGCTTAAGTTCGACGCCCTCCCCACCCTGTGGGACGAAGCCATTCCGTTAGGAAACGGCATCATCGGCAACCTTATCTGGGAAAAGGAAGGACGTCTGCGCATAGCACTCGACCGCGCTGATCTTTGGGATCTGCGTCCGGTCAAAGAGTTCGAATCACCCGACTATTCCTACCAGTTCGTCTGCGACCAGGTCATCAACAAGAAAGATGTCAGCAAGGTTCAGGCGCTCATTGACGACCGCAGCCGCAAGGACTGCGCTCCGACCAAAATTCCTGTAGGCGCCATCGAGTTCCCTATCAGCCAACTCGGAAAAGTAAAGGCTGTACAGCTTGACGTACAGACTGCCGTGTGCACCATCACATGGGAGTGCGGAGCCACTGCCAGCTTCTTTACCGATGCTGTAAGCGGAATGGGCTATTTCCGCTTTACCAACCTGCCGGAAGCGCTCAGCGTCGAACTGGAGACTCCCCGCTACGAAGACAACGGGAGCGAAGTACAAAAAGTAGTTGCACCACGCACCCATCTGCTGACACGGCTGGGCTACAAAAACGGTAAAATCACCCGCCGCAACAACCAGATTGTCTACCGGCAGAAAGCATACGGCAAAGTGGCTTACGAAGTAGCATTGCAATGGGACACCCCACAGCCTGACGTACTGGAAGGCAAATACTGCATCACCACTCAAGGTACCTGGTACAGCGAAAAGGAGCAGGCCAGCGAACTGCTGAAGACATCGGCAAAAGATTTCGACACGGCACTGGCCGGACACCTGGACTGGTGGAAGGCTTATTGGGAGAAGAGCCAGATTGACCTGCCCGACAAAACACTGGAACACCAGTGGTATATGGAAATGTACAAGTTCGGAGCTGCCTCGCGCAAGAATGCCCCACCCATCTGTCTGCAAGCCGTATGGACTGCCGATAACGGTCAGACTCCGCCCTGGCGTGGCGACTTCCACAGCGACCTGAACACTCAGCTAAGCTACTGGCCCGGATACGTCGCCAACCACCTGGAGGAGTCGGAGGTATTCACCGACTGGCTCTGGAAGATCAAAGAGAACGGAGAAGCGTTCACCCGCCGCTTCTTTGGGGTAGAAGGCCTCAACATCCCCTGCATTGCCACCCTGGAAGGAAAAGCCATAGGCGGATGGAGCCCCTACTCGCACCAGCCCACCACCAGCGGATGGCTGGCACAGTCGTTCTACCTGCAATGGAAATACTCGGCCGACCGTACGTTCCTCGAAGAACGCGCTTATCCGTGGGTCAAGGAAGTGGCACGCTACTTCGAAAACGTCTCCGTGAAAGATAAGAACGGAAAACGGAAACTCCCGCTTTCGACCTCGCCGGAAATCAACGACAATACGCTGCAAGCCTGGTTCACACAGACAACCAACTACGACCTGGCCAACATCCGCTTCACCTACACAGCTGCTGCAGAAATGGCCGCTGCGCTGGGACTCGCCGAAGAAGCCGACCACTGGAAGCAGCAACTGGAAGAATGGCCTGCCTTCGCCACCGATGCTACGGGTCTGACCATCGCTCCGGACTATCCGTTGTCCGAGTCGCACCGTCACTTCTCGCACATGCTTGCCTTCCATCCCTTCGGACTGCTCGACGTGTCGCAAGGAACCGAAACCGAACGACTCATCAAACGTTCCATCCATCATGCAGAAGAGATGGGTACCAGATGGTGGGTAGGCTACAGCTATGCCTGGCTGGCCAACATGAAAGCCCGTGTGGCCGACGGTGACGGAGCTGCCCGTGCCCTGCACATCTTCATCAAGGCATTCTGTGCGCCCAACAGCTTCCACCTCAACGGCGACCAGCTGAAGAAAGGTTATTCGTCGTTCGACTACCGCCCCTTCACACTCGAAGGCAACTTTGCCTGCGCCTCGGCCATACAGGAAATGTTGCTTCAGAGTCATACCGGTGTGATACGTATTTTCCCCGCTCTGCCCGAAAGTTGGGAGCAGGCATCCTTCCACGGATTGCGCGCACGGGGAGCCTTTATCATCGATGCTGACTACGACGGAGGACGGGTGCAGAAAGTCGTCATCCGCTCGGAAAAAGGCGGAACACTGAAAGTTCTGAACCCATTTACCGGAAAAGTGGAAGAAAGAAGCACCCAGCCGGGCGACATCATCGAATTGAACGGATAATGTGTACAAATTCGCACCTATTACGGACTATTCAAGGCTATGATTCTATCGGCCTTCACGTACTTTTGCAGGTGTAAAGACTAACGATTGGAAAAAACGAGACTGACATACTGCAGAGTTGACAGAAGTCACCGGAACAATAGACGAAACTGCCTCTGCAGATATATGCATGGAGAAAACGCAAATAAACGAAACACAAACTTCTAACCTTAATCATTTTCTATCAGGGAGGAGCCGGGAGGTTCCTCCCTGTTTGTAAGACGGAAACCGAACTTTTGCCAAGATTGTCGGACAAACAGGTTCCGCCCGTACTGCACACAAGCGTGCAGTGCAACTGCAACAGGCTTGCAGCACGACTGCAAACAAGTGTGCAGCGCCACTGCAACAAGCATGCAGCACGACTGCAACAAGCGTGCAGCGCGTCTGCAGCAAGTATGCAATGCATCTGCAGCAAGCCAACAAAAACAACAAGACTAAAAATACTCCTACAGACATCCCGATGTCCGCGGAGAAAAGACCATTAACCCTATAAAATCATACCTGACATGAAACTCAAAACATTCAGCCTACTTCTGCTTGTCGTCCTGTTGGGCACAACCGGTTTCAACGCCGTAGCGCAGGACACAGACTTCGAGATCATCTATCAACGCATGTACGAGCGATACCTCGACAAAAGCCCTTCGCAGACAGCCGTAGACAAACTGCTGCAGATCATGACGCCCGAAGGAGCTTTCAAAGGCATCGACTACCACGCCACCGACGGCTCGCCACGCAAGCACGTACAGAGCCTCATCACCCTGGCACGCGCCTATCAGCATCCCGAAAGCCCCTACTACCATCAGCCGAAGGTAAGGGACAGCTATCTGAAGTCGCTCAACTTTTGGGTCGACACAAATCATCAGGCCAAAAACTGGTGGTACCGTTACATTCCTTATCCTAAAGAACTCTCTACCGGCATCATCCTCATGAGCCGCGAAATCGAGCAGGACAAAGCACTGTTCGACAAGTGCATCGCCTACCTGCGCTGGAGCTACGAGACCGCCCGTCCGGGACTCATGACCGGAGCCAACGGCGCCGACATCATCATGGGTTCGTTTGCTGCCAGCATACTGACGCGTAACGACGCACAGATGCGCGACTTCCAGCAACGCATGACCCGGCTGCTTACCATACAACCCGTCGAAGGTGTTCAGCCCGACTACCTCTTTGCCCAGCACTGCGGCAGCGGACGCCAGCTCTACTTCACCAACTACGGAAAAGAATTCGTCAACTCCATGCTCAATTATCTGGAGCTCTGCCAGAGCACACGCTACCAGAGTGCCGGCCTCGAACTGCTGGAGAAACTCTTCGTCGAAGGCGTGCAATGGATCTTCTACAACAAGCAATACGATCCCAACAACGCCGGACGCTACATCCACTGCAACCAGTACGCCACCCCCATCAAACTGTTGGCCGAACGCGTCTGCCGCCTGAGTACCCCCGACATGAAGCCACAGACCGAACAGGCCCTACGCCGCATCGCAGGCGAAAACTCGCTGGAAGGCAACCGCATGTTCTGGAGGTTCGACTACATGATTCACCGTCGCGCCGGATACATGACCAGTTCGCGCATGACGTCGACCCGCACCGTGGGCAACGAAGCCGGCAACGGTGACGGCAACTTCAACTATTACGCCTCGAACGGTGTCAACTACCTCTTCGTCACCGGACGCGAATACGACCGCAACTTCTTCCGCAAGTTCAACAATCGTCAGTATCCCGGCATCACCGCCGAGCAGGACGATGCTCCCCTTCCCATCCCCGACTGGGGCGAAGGCGGAAACAACGGCAACAGCTATGCCGGTGGTGTGAGCGACAGCATCTACGGTGCCTGCGGCATGCTGCTCGACCGTCGCGGCCTCCAGGCCCATAAAGCCTGGTTCTACTTCGACAAGGAATACATCTGTCTGGGTGCGGGCATCCGCAATCCCGAAGGCAAAGCCGACGTATTCACCACCCTGAACCAGTGTAACAGAGACGGCGAAGTGCTCTATGCCCGCAAAGGCAAGGTATCGACCCTGACCGGAGAAACCGCCTGCGTGCAAGCCGACTGGGTGATTCACGGACAGACAGGCTACTTCAACCTGCAACGCGGCGCCCAATACGTGATAGCCTGCGACACTGCCCTGTTCAGCCTGAACGTCAACCACGGCACACGCCCCCGCAACGGTCAATATGCCTATGCCGTAGTGCCCGGCCTGTCCGACACATCGGCTGCCGCCCGCTATGCCAAGCAACTGCCCGTGAAGATACTGGCCAACAGTGAAACCGTACAAGCCGTCTTCCACCAAACATTGGGCATCACCGAAGCCCTGTTCTACCAACCCGGCGAACTGAAGCTGGACAACGGCGACCTGATACGTACCGACACGCCCTGCGCCCTGCTGTGGAACGAAGGAAAGCAGAAACTCAACGTAGCCAATCCGCATTGCGAGTCGGCCAATCCGGCAAGCATACGCATCACCCTGGTCCGCAACGGCCGCCCCGTCGAAGTAAGTTTCGACATGCCCCAACAGGAATCAGCCGGACGGAGTGTCGCAAAATTTGTATCTTTGCCGCAGAATTAAAAAGAACCGAACGACATGCCAGACCTTCTGCCCATCCACTTCGCCCCGTTGCAGGGCTATACCGACGCTGTATACCGCCAGGCGCACGCACGCATCTTTGGCGGTATCGACACATACTACACCCCATTTGTCCGTGTAGAACACGGCGAAATACGCCGTAAGGACGTCCGCGAACTCGAAGCCGAGAACAACCGTAATGTCCCCCTTGTGCCGCAGCTCATAGCCCCCGATACGGAGAAGTTGGAGCAGATTATGTCCCTTTTCATCGCAAAAGGCTTCACGTGTGCCGACATCAATCTGGGCTGCCCGTTCCCTCTGCTGGCCAAACGCCACAACGGTTCGGGCATGCTTCCCTATCCCGACGAAGTACGTCAGCTACTAGAGTTTGCCGTAAGCCGTTATCCGCAGGTACGCTTCTCTGTCAAGATGCGCCTGGGCTGGGAGAACCCTGAGGAATCCCTGGCACTGCTCCCCCTGCTGAACGAACTTCCCCTGTCGCACATCATCCTGCACCCACGCTTGGGCAAGCAGCAGTACAAGGGCAGTGTCGACTTGGCGGCATTCGAAGCCTTCTACGACGGTTGCCGTCATCCGCTGTTCTACAACGGCGACCTGCTGACCGTAGCCGACATCCGGTCCGTCGCCCTGCGTTTCCCCCGACTGGCGGGTATCGTCATCGGCCGCGGCCTGCTGGCCAATCCGGCCCTGGCAGCCGAATACAGGCAAGGCGAGCCCCTTTCTGCCGATGAAAAGGGCGAAAAACTGCGCCGCTTCCATGCCGAGCTCTTCAGCCAATACGGCAATTTGCTGCAAGGCGGCGACCTGCAACTGCTCAACAAGATGAAGACCGTCTGGGAATACCTCCTGCCCGACGCCGACCGCAAAGCCCGGAAAGCCATTCACAAGGCCAGCCGACTTGATACTTATCAGACAGCCGTCAATCAGTTGTTGCGCGGCTAAAAACACTGCAGACCGACACACATCATTGCCCTGCTTTCACAAGTAGCAACAGTGTATGTCGGTCTGCATTTCTATTCTTTGTACTTTCCTGCGTCATCCGTGCCTAAAAGCGAGTTGGCGGCCGCTCTTCATTCAGGCACTCTTCAACACAAGTCAACATCATTTTTCTCCCGAATTCACCACATTCAGTTCGTAGATAGAAGGCGGCAGAGAAGCATCCAATACTTTCAATCTGATTTTACTGCTCCGGTAAGCCTGAGGGAAACGGATCACTTTGCAATCGCCCATTGGCTCGTCCGATACGTAGATGGTTTCCCAAGTACCGTTCAACCAGGCATCAATGCAGTACGAACGGATGCGGTTGGTACGTTTGTTCGAGAATCCGTCTTCCATCGTTTCCGAATCACAGTATTCGAAGATGACAATCTTGTCGAAAGCCTTTGTTTCATCCAGTGGTACGGTCAGTTCGGCCTTCGTGTCGGCAGCCGCCCAGCGTGTCTGCATGCCGCCGTCTACTGCATAACGGGCTCCGTACAGCGCCTCATTGTCCTCATATACCGAAGAGGCTTCGGCTTTTGCCTCCAGTGACAGCAGTTTTCCGCCTGTAGGAAGCGGTTTACCCGGCTCAATGTGCAGACGGTCTTTGTTCAGTGCGATAATTGTATTGGCTTCGTTCTCGCGTATCCGCCCCGACTGGTCGGGAGCAATGTTCACTACCAGTGTATTGTCGTTTGCCGTACACCAATAGAAAAGTTCTTCCAGTTCGTCAAGGTCGCGTGCAGGTTTCGGACGTTGTTTCTGGAACCAGTTCCACTCCTTGCTGATGCAAACCGTATGCTCGAAAGGCAGATAATAAGATGCTCCGTTGTACAGGTACTGCTTCTTGTCTGCAAGATGGGCTATCTTCGGATCCCACAGACGGAAATCAGTCGGGAAATACTGCAAGTAGTATTTGTTGTCCACCAGCATTGAGTCGGGCAGAATATGTTTCCGGCTTCCTTCACGGTCCACTACTGTATGATTCACTCCGATAGCACAGTCGGGCTGCATCTTCTTTACTTCAGCATATACACGAGGCAAGTTCCAGTCCTTCACGGGTCTGCCCCAACCGCCGTCGAACCAAAGTTCACAGATGGGGCCATAGCTGGTAAACAATTCCTGAAGCTGGGCTATCATATAGTCTACATACTTCTCCGGATCTTTATCGCGATACGAAGGCGCATGTCTGTCCCACAACGAATAGTAAACACCAAACTGAAGGCCGTATTTGCGGCAAGCCTCTGAAACGGCTTTCACCACATCAGTCTTAACAGGCGACGAAGCCACGTCATAGTCCGTATATTGGCTGTCCCAAAGACAGAAACCGTCGTGATGTTTCGTCACAAGCAGCACATAGCGAAAACCGGCATCGCGTGCCACCCGTACCCATTGGTCGCAATCCAGCCGCGTCGGATTGTATTTCTCTACGGGGATGGTTCCGTCCGACCATTCTATTTCGTCGAAAGTATTCACTCCGAAGTGTACAAACATGCCGTAACCGCGTTCTATCAGCTTCTGCTGTGTTTCGTTCGGCTCGTTTCCCGGCACAATAGCCTGGCCATATACGGGCAACACACAGGCTGCAGCCAACAGGCCCGCCCACATTCGCAACGCATGTCCCCACTTCGTTGCCATACGACTGCACATTCTGAATTGTCTGTTCATGGCGTTTTTATTATTTTTTCAGTTCAACTTCAAAGCTGGCAGCATCCTTGCAGGCAAAACGGAGTACTGTCTGCTTCCGGTCTGCCGAAATAACTTTGCAATAGGGTGTCTCCTCTATCTGCCAACATCCTTTCAGTGTAATGGTCAACGGCATTTCCTGACTCTTGTTACCAATCCACGGACGGGAATAAATGCTGCGTTCTATCCGTTTGCCCTGTTCGTCGAAGGCCTCATCGCTGGGACCGCTATATAGTGCCAAGTCGGGTTGAACAACGGTGAGCAACACTTTATCACCTTCCTGACGCACCATGGCCAGACAGGCTGTATCGGCTGCCTGCACCAGTCCTTCCTTGGGCAATGCTTGCGGTGTCTCGAAGAGTACGTAAGAAGTCAGTCGGCCGTCGGCTGTACGCACAATATGTGCATTACGATCCTGTTGCAGCACTTTATAGTCCGGCTTGCGGGCAAAACGCTTCAGTGCGACTTCATCGGTGCGGGGCAGAACAGCATATTCGTAAGACGCGCCTTTCGGAGCCTTGCCGTGTTGCAAGGTAAGTGATACCCAGTCGCCCGTCGTTGGCTTCACGTTACGTTCGCCCACAGTGGTCTGCGGGAAGTTCTTTTCAAATTTAGCCGCTTTCATCGTTGCTTTCGGCAGGTAATAACCTACACCGTTGGGATCAAGATATGTACTTCCATTGTCCTGGAAAGCATCCCAATAGCTACGGAATTCGGGCGTAGTGGCTGCCAGCTGGAAGACGGTAGTTTCCGTCGGATAATCCGTATTCACATTCTCTATGTCCGTACCCAGACAAACAATGGTGCCGTCCAGGAAGTGATAGGACTTGCGGGCACGCAAAGAGCCGTTGTACTTATCGTGTTCGTGCAACTTCATTCCAAAATTACCGTTTTCACCGCTTTGCGAGAGTCCGCCTGCGAAAGTCTCATCGGAATAAAGCATCTCTTCCATACCCGAGTAGGAATCCACGTTCAGAACATTGGCCCGCAACTGGTCGAAAGGCAAATGAATGCTGGTGACACCCGGTATGCGGTTCCAGTCGAAACCGGCTTCCTGCCAGCCGCTGGTGGTAAAAGTCACCATTTCATCGGGCTTTCCTGTCAGTATCTGCATACTTCCGTGGGCCAGGTAACGACCGTAGAAGTTGGCATCCAGGTAGTGCTCGGCTGCCCAGAGGTAACGCGAGTGACCGCGTACGACTGCCGCCCAGTTGTCACGGCGCTGCACACTGACACAACCGTAACCCAAAGCCAGATTGCCTTGCGGATCGGTTTCGGCACGGAATCCCTGCGCTTCCAGTTCCTGCTTCAGCTGCAATTCCTTATTATTCGACGTACGGGGTAAGTAGTCAGGATCGTTGTCGTTCACCCGACCGCTGTACTCCATCAGGCGCAGGTAAGCGGCGGCCATGTCGGCATCGTACTTCTGCTTGCCGTCCGGTGTGCCGGACAAGGCCATCATGGCATACTGCACGGGGATAAGCTGTCCTTTTCCGTTGGGATGACGTCCCGACATGGAAAGTGCCCACTGGCGGGTGTTGCAATAGAAACGCATGGTAAGCAGCACTTTCTTCACTGTCTGGTGCGCCAGTTCAGACACCCGGAACTGCGTGCCGCTCAGCAAATAAATCATATTGGTAGCTCCGTCCAGACCGCCCACGGCGTAGGCCGGATAGTTGTTGCAATGATGGAAGCAGGCACCGTCGCTCTTGAAGGAGCCCATCAGTCCGTCGGCCGGACGGCAACCGTAGTCGAGCCAGCGGGAGAAAGAACGCAGGTACTGCACCTTCTCGGGCGAGTCTTCCATGATAAGAATGCTGGCAATACGGCCTTGCGTCTGGGTGTTGAAGGTATCAATGTCGATGCCGTTCACTGTAGGCATCGGATATACTTCGTTAGTGATGGCATACCAGCGCAACGTACGTTCGGCATCGGCCAGCTTGCCAGCCTCGCGCAGCACGTCTTTCATCAGGAAGTAAGCCACGTAAAGACCACGCATGCTGTAACCGTAATGGTGGATATTTCCCCAACAGCTACCGTAAGCCACACCCTGGTCGGTAATATGGTCGTACATGGCCAGGAACTTCTGCCGCAGCTCATCGCGCAAAGCATTGTCTTTGGCATTCAGGTATGCGATGGCAATGCGCTTCATCAGGTTGAAATAGTTGTTCATCTCCATGCCCAGCTTGGTGAACATATCCTTGTCCCAGCCGGGGATCATACGCTCGTAAGCCTCGGCCTGGCGCACCATGAAGATGGGCAGACCGCTTACCTTTCCGTTCTTATAAGTGATCTGATAGAAATCGTATGCCTTGCGGATGGCCTGCATTTCCTTATCGGTCAGTTTGCCGGGCGTATAGAGCATGTCGCGGAAGCGGCTTTCCATCAGTCGCATATCTGCCTTCTGTTGCTCGTTGAGAGGTGTCAGGGCTATTTCCGGCTTCCAAAGAGAGTGCTCGTAGATGACAAGCCAGTGGCTTGTCGTACCTTTGTTGACGAAAGGTACCTGCACATCAGCCGTCTGCTGGCGGGCATCTACCTTGCTGGCTGTGACAATGTGGTCGAAGTAAAGCTTACCTTTCACATCGGGAGCCACGATGCGAATCTCGTTCATGCCTTCCTCGGGCGTACCCTGCATGTCGCGTTCATAGCACACCCATGCGGCACGCCAGCCGGTGAAGTTAATGCCAAAGGGGAAAGATGTACAGAGTTTGCCATCTTTCAGAAATTCGAAACGTATCTGTTTGTTCTGTGCCTGCTCGTTGTATACCCACACGATGAAAGCCGACAGATAAGTGTCCTTGCCCGTAGGGTCTTTCTTTTCGAACATCAGGTCTTTCTTCACGCTGAGTACGGCTCCCGGCTCAAACTCCCAGCCCAGACAGTGCTGACCGTCTTTGTAA
Source organism: Bacteroides sp. CAG:633 (assembly GCF_000435115.1). Taxonomy (NCBI): domain Bacteria; kingdom Pseudomonadati; phylum Bacteroidota; class Bacteroidia; order Bacteroidales; family Bacteroidaceae; genus Bacteroides; species Bacteroides sp. CAG:633. The sequence goes on from NZ_FR883147.1 coordinate 70,352, forward strand.
TGCTCGCTGTTGATGTCCAGCCGCGAACCTTCACCGGTTGTCAGGAAGGCGGGCACTGCTCCGTCTTCGAAAGAAAGCAGCCGCTCGTTCTTCACCACTTGTGCCTCCACTTGCTGTGCAGACAGGAAAAGCCCCAGAAGCGCAGCAGCGCCACGAGACCATTTGCTAAGATTCATCATTGTTCTATCTAAATTTATTTAAGGTTATTCTATCATGGTTACATCAAAGTCCGTAAACCGTACATGGTTCTTCCAAAGGCGCAGGGCAAAATAACCGTCGCCCTTGTCTGCCTCAACAGGCAAACGGAAGAGTTCCTCACCATTCATCGCAAAAACAGTCACTCCATCGACTACCCGTATACGTACCTGATACCAGCAGTTAGGCTTCAACAGATGAGCCGCGTCGGTATATTCTTTGATAAGCGGCTTAATCTTTGCTTCGTCCTTTCCATAATATTCACTGTGGTACTCGCGGAAACGGGTTGTCTTGTTCTCGTTACCTCCGTAACCTACGTAATACAGGTCCAGCGTATTGTAACGCTTGAATTCACCGTTCCGCCAGGCACTCCGCTCAAAGAAACGGTCCGGATGCAACGGATCATCTGCTCCCCAGAAGCAGTTCAGGTCGCTAAGACGGTCGTACGTGCCGCCTTCCATCACCACCTGCACCTGATAGGTAATCTCATAGTCGCCCGTCAGGCGGTGTTTGTACCACAGCGTCAGACCGTCGGGAGAAACAATATCCATCGTATCCTTCCGGCAGGTGATTTCCACTTTTGCAGAAGAGTCTTCCACAACCCAGTCAGTAAGCGAACCGGTTTCTCCAGCCGCTACCCATAAA
>NZ_FR883147.1:71234-71477 GCF_000435115.1 Bacteroides sp. CAG:633
AAAGAGAGCAATGCTCCGATAAATGATAGGAATTTCAAGTACATGTTTCGTAAAAGTATTAGTCGCCATACAAAGAAACCCCTCTTTCGTGAAAAAGGGGGGCATAAATCGTACGGAAGAGGTGCAAAATGCTTCCACTTCCGGTAAAAGTGCGATGAAAAGGACGGTTTTGGCTACGGATGCTGTTCCTCGAAGGCCTTATTCTCCTCCTGAATGGTACGGATAGTCTCGGCCAGCTCGCTG
>NZ_FR883147.1:71511-72714 GCF_000435115.1 Bacteroides sp. CAG:633
CGCTGACAGGAAGATCGGGATTGTACCAGTCGTTGTAGCAATCGGTCACGTACCATTTGCCGCCCTGCAACTCGAATACCAGTCGCAGCGAAGGTTCCGACTCCTCGTAACCGGCCTCAAACTCCTTATGTGCCGGTTCGTTGACCGAATAACGCGAAATGTAGACACCGCCTTCTTCCTCTTCCACCCGTACTTCCTTCAGCGACTCGGCATCGAGCAACGGCCATTTTTCACGGGTGAAGGGGAAAGTCTGCTCCGTCTCGCCATCATCTTTCAGTAAAGAAATGGGCGATTTCAACGGAAACTTGACACGTGAATACTGGAAAGAAGCACTGGACGTGAACTTCTGGAGAAATGTCTTGAAATCCTCATCGGCGGCCACACCTTCGAATACGGAAAACACCAGGGCCGCACACAGACAAAATACGTAACGGATAGCTTTCATAAATCTACTCCTTTCAACTCTCTTCGATTCTTTATTCGCGTTAATAAGTTAATGGTTCAAGATGGTCTTGATTTTGTTTTCACGGGCAAATATACAAAATGGAACGGAATGTCACAGAGACGGGCATAAGAAATATTGCACAGTCGTATTTCCGCCCTCTCCGCCGGTCATTGAACGCCCAGCATCGGACCCACAATCTCCCACAGTCCCATATAGCGCAACATGAACTCCATACCGCCCATCACATGGCCGGGCATGCTGAGGTCGGTCAGCGTAGAGTTCGTCCAAAGGGCGTGGGCACTGACAACGTTGCTGTAGGGCACAAAGTCGTCCTGAGGCGAATGGTAAAGGCTGACCGTGGCCTGTGGCGCAGTGGAAGCGTTGACCAGCGAGTTCTTGCGAAGTGCCGACACGATGGCCAGCACATCGGCATTGCCGTTGAAATCGGGAGCGGCAAAGAAGTCGGGATGCAGCACCCGGGTGATGTCCGTGCCCAAAGCCGCGTGCCACTCGGAAAGCGGACGGGTAGAAAACAGTTTGTTCAGTCCCTCTTCGATGACTGCCGGAGCATACAGATTCTCGTCGCTCACGGTCAGTCCTTCGCCGTAAGCCATGCCCCGAATCAGATAAGGCAGATAGCCGCTGCGCGGATAGGTATCGGGCATGCCATCGTCGTTGAGGAAAGCCTGCAACAGGGTCTCCAGGTCGTAAGGACCGCCGCCGGCCCAGACTTTACGGATGCGGCCGGGCCATCCACG
>NZ_FR883147.1:72731-74292 GCF_000435115.1 Bacteroides sp. CAG:633
GGTCCATCCACGGCTCTCCAGTTCCAGTTGGGTAGCCACAGTGGCCTGTCCGCCTTGCGAGTAGCCCAACAGTTCGAGGGCATCATTTTCCTCGGCAATGGACTTGGAACGCAGATATTCGCGGGCAGCCTCAATCATGTCGGCACAAGCGGTTCCCGTCAGCCGTGCATGCAGGTAAGGATGCTGCCGGTCAGCTGTCTGACTGGCTCCATATCCCAGGTAATCGGCCATAACGACTACGTGCCCGCTCACTACAGGCATCATCTCGTAATAGAAGAGTTGCAGCGAAGGAGCTTCTTCCATGTCGAGCGTGCCGTGCTGGATGCTCAGCAAATGGTCGTACGAAGTAGTACCCGCAGGCATGGCTACTACGCCCGATGCCGTGACGGAAGCTCCGTCGGGTCCTGTAGTAGTATAAGTAATAGCGGCCACATCGACGTCGCACAGCAGTCCGCTTATCAGGATTTCGGGCAGATTGATGCCTTGCGAAGCGGCATAGTCCATCACCATGTCGGTAATTTCGCTTTTCGAGATATGCTTTTCAGCAGTCACCCCGGTCAGATACTGATTGGTGACGGCAGGGTCCTCGCCCGGCGTGTCATCGTCGCTACAGGCGGTCAGAAAAGCCAGCATTAGCAACAGTGCCAGAAGTTTGTCGGTAATGTTACGATTCATCTTTCAGTGTATTTAAGTGGTTAATATGGATGCCATCTCCTCCCCGCGTCCTATACAGTTCTGCTGTCTGAAGAGGAAGAAATGTGATAAATGTTCTGTACGAGGAACGGGGACAAAGTTATTGAAAAGAGATTGAATAGAAAGAGTCCGTCGTTAACTTTTTTCAGAAAAAACGGTTATGCACCGCTTCGCTTCCACTCAGATGAAAAGAGTATCCTTTCGATATACCCTTTCCAGACGGTACTAGTATGGCTCGTGAGAGACACTTGTACGGCTCACGAGAGACACTTGTGTGGCTCGCGAGCAACACTTGCACGGCTCGCGAGCGACACTTGCACGGCTCAAAAGGGGAAAAGCCACCAATGTATTTCTCTGTATTTCAGCCGATAGCATCGGACGAAGAACGAGTGGTTTTCTTTCCTTTCAGAAACTCGTAGCCGAAACGGCAGCGCAGGCAGTCTTTCCGGTCGCAATACTCTTTCTGAAGCTGGATGAGGGCTTGCGAATCGGCTGCTGTCGAAACGGGCAGGCCCGCTCCCTCCCACATGCGGGTGATGTAGTTGTTTTCGGCACGAAGCGACTCCAGGAAACGGGTGGCACGGTCGCATAGCACTTCGTCGGCCTTGTGCAGACCGTAAGCGTATAAGAAAGGGATGACCGTATTGATGAGCATCAGGTTGAGGGCGTTCCCACCTACCCGCTTCTCCTTCTTGGGCGATGTCCGGCGGAAGGTGAAATGCTGCTCCCAATAGGCAGAAGTCACGGTGGAAAGGAGCTTTTTGGCAGCTTCTGGCGTCTCGGCTTCCATCACTTGCGAGAAGAGCGACCGGTGTGTATGGTACAGGCATGCCAGTTGGGCCAGCCGCACATGGGGGAAGTTGCCCGG
>NZ_FR883148.1:0-2012 GCF_000435115.1 Bacteroides sp. CAG:633
TAATACCTGTAGTTGGCCGAATACTTACGACGCAGGTATGGTGTGGGTAAAGGAGTTGACCTCGTCGCTACGTTCGTCGACACGGGCATAGTACTGGGCGGCATCCTTGTCGGACAGAACACCGTCGGTCTGCATCTGACGGATGACCCGGCGTTCGTTGCTGAGCATCATGCGGATGGCTTTCTGCGTAAGGGCATGGTTGTAGGCCTTGGGGAAGTCAGCGGACAGGCGGCTGATGACGCGGTTCATGCTCTCGATGTTGTGCTCGATCTCGCGACGGAGGGTTTGCAGAAGAGCGGCCTGTCCGGGCTGGACGACTCCGGAGGAGACGAGTTCGTCGAGCAGTTTCAGGTCTTCGCGCTGCAGGATGATGAAGCCACGGCCAAGGTCGTAGATGACCATGATGCGTTCGCGGAAATAGAAGCCTGCCCAGCGGCTGAAGTAGGGTAACTTCTGCACCCGGTAGAGTGCCCGCGTACGGCTACAGAAGTTGAAGATGGAGTGGCGCACGTCGAGCGGATAGGAACCGTCGTGGTCGTAGAGTTCGTCGAGTGAGTTCATCAGGCGCCGGAATGCGGTTTGCGAGATGATGCCTTCTTCGTAGATTTCACGGCTGAATGCTTTTTCGCGGTCGAGCAAGCGCAGGCGGAGTTCGGCCAGTACGTCCTGGGTACGGGCTTTTTCGAGACGGGTTGTATCGGGCTGGGGAGCGATGTAGCGGGCGACTTTCTTCCAGTTGGCACCGGCCAGGGGTTCGCGTCCCTGCAGACGGTCGAAATACTTCTCGGAGCTCTCGCGAATGCGTTCCTGCACCAGGCGTTCCATCAGGATGCGGGCGGAAGGAACGTGTGTCAGGCCAAGTTTGCCGAGCAACCAGCGGGTGGTGGTGGCGTTGACGCAAAGGGTCAGCGTAACGATACCAGCTGTGAAGAACAGTACCTGACTGCGGATGGACTCGGGGATGGCGGGAGTGTAGGACACCATGAGGGCAAGGGTAAGGCCAAGTGCTCCGCGCAGACCGCCCCAGGTAAGGATGAAGGACTCGCGACGGTTAAGGCCGTAGCCCAGACGCTTCATCAGCGGGTAAAGCAACATGATCATGACGAAGCGGAACAGGTTGAGCGCAACGTAAAGGAGGAGCAGGATGGCGAAATGGGACCATGAGAAATCGACCTTGACGGCGATGACTACACCTACGATGATGAACACCAGCGTGTTGGCCATATAGGTGAGCAGTTCCCAGAAGGTTTCCATGAACTCGTTGACACGGGGTTTCAGGCGGGGCTTGCCGATGTAGGTCACGGTGAGTCCGAAGGCTACCAGGGCGATGACACCCGAGAGGCCCAGGTAGTACTGCGAAAGGATGAACACCAGGTAGGCGGCCAGAATGATGACACTGTTCTGCACCAGTTCTTCAGAATTGACACGGGTAATGAACCAGATGACCAGACGGGCGGCCATATAGCCCAGCAGGACACCGCCTGCCACAACCTGTATGAACTGCATAACGGGAGACAGCTCGCTTTGTCCGGCTGCGGTGTAGACTCCGAAGAAGAGCATGAAGCAGACGATACCGGTGCCGTCGTTGAGCAGGGATTCGGCATCGACCAGGGTGGAAAAGCGTTTGCTGGTCTTCAGCTCGTGAAGCAGGGCTACCACGGCTACGGGGTCGGTGGCACTGATCAGGGCTCCGAACATGAGGGCAAAGGCCCACGTCCACTGCTCGTAACCGGGCACTACGTAACGGATGCCTACCAGCAGCAGGGCGGTAAGCACCATGCAGATGATCAGTCCGGGAACGGCCAGCAGGGCTGCATTGGCAAGGGTCTTCTTGAAGATGTGAAGATTGAGTTCGTAGGCTGCATCGAAAATGAGTACGGGCAGAAAGATGTAGAGGATAAAGTCGGGGTTGATGTTGGCTACACCGACCAGGGCTTCTTCCAGACGGGGAATGGCGTGGAACAGACCGTTACGGTCGGCCAGACCGACTAACAGACCGACTGCAAACAGGG
>NZ_FR883148.1:2045-9270 GCF_000435115.1 Bacteroides sp. CAG:633
TGTAGGGAACACGCGAATGGCGCAGCAACGACTTCAGCAAGGCACCGACCAGAAGACCGCCGATGGCAAGCAGCAGGGGCATGAGAAATGAGAATTCTTCCATAATGTGTGTGTTTTTGAATAGAAGTTAGAGAAGTTAAAGAAGTTAGAGAAGCTAAATGAGTTAAAGAAGTTAGAGAAGTTAAAGGAGTTAGAGAAGTTGGAGAAGTTAGAGAAGTTACAGGAGTTAGAGAAGTTAGAGCCAATACATAGACTACTCTAAACACTCAACGCTCAACCTTAAACTTTTCAACTCTCCATTCTCAATTATCCATTCTCCATTATCCATTAATCATTAATCATTCTCCATTAACCGCCTCGGCTAGCTGATCGAGTGCCTGCTTCAATGCTGCACGGGGACAGCCTACGTTGAGACGCATGAAGCCGCGACCGGGTTCGCCAAAGGTGGTGCCGGTGTTGAGTGCCAGGCGTGCCTTGTCGGCAAAGAGGCGTTCCAGTGCTTCTTGCTCCAGGCCCAACTGACGGCAGTCGAGGAAGACGAGGAAGGAGGCTTGCGGACGTATCATGCCGATGGCAGGGATGTGCTGGCGCAGATAGGATTCGGTAAAGTCAATGTTGCCCTGAATGTAGGCTAGCAACTGGTTGAGCCACTCCTCGCCATGCTCGAAGGCTGCCTTACAGCCGATATAGGCAAAAAGATGGCCTTCGCAGAATTCTCCGGCTTCCATGAACTGCTGGAAACGGGCGCGCAGGGTGTCGTCGGGCACAATGGCAAAGGAACTTTGAACGCCCGGCATGTTGAACGTCTTGCTGGGTGCCATGAAGGTGACGGAATTGGAAGCGGCTGCCGGACTGACCGTAGCAAAGGGATGATGCTTGTAAGGCGGCAGGGTGAGGTCGGCATGGATCTCGTCGGAAATGACAAGGGTACCGCTTTCCTGACAGAGTTCGGCTATGCGACGCAGTTCGTCTACGGTCCAGACACGTCCGCCGGGGTTGTGAGGATTGCACAGGACGAGGGCTTTGCAGCCTTGCAGGTCGTGACGAAGGCGGTCGAAGTCGATGTGGTAGTGTCCGTCGCGCAGGTCGAGAGGAGAACGGACTGCTTCACGCTTGAGGCGTTCGGTCACGAGGAAGAAAGGGTGGTAGACAGGAGTCATCACCAGGACGCGGTCGCCGGGATTGGTGAAGCAGAGCAAGGCAAAAGCCTGTCCGCGCACAATGCCGGGAACAAAGGTCAGCCAGTCGGGGCGTACTTCCCACTGATGGCGTTTCTGTAGCCAGTGGCAGATGGTGGTGTCCCAGCCTTCGCAGGGCATGGCATAGCCCAGTACCTCGTGTTCGAGACGTTGACGCAAGGCATCCATTACAAAAGGAGGCGTACGGAAATCCATGTCGGCTACCCACATGGCGGTCAGATCGTCACGTCCAAATGCATTCTTCATGCCGTCCCACTTCACTGAACCGGTGTGACGGCGGTCTATCAATTCATCGAAATTGTAAGTCATATATTTATAGGTTTGATCATTCGTTCTAAGTTTCGCAAGTTTATTAACGTATTAGTTGACAAGGCTTCAGTCAACAAGTATACAAGGCCGGGAATGCCCTGTTTGAAACACAGATTCCACTGATTATCAACGACTAAAAATATAAATCCGCGTTATCCGTGTCTATTCCCTAAACCCTCCACACCGAACCCTCAACTCTATCAAATTGGGAACCAGATAAACACGGCCACATCCCACACGGCATGGGAGACAATGATGGCTCCCAAACGCTGGGGGAACAAGCGGTAAAGGCCGCCCCACACAATGCCGGCTACCAGAGCTGCCATCAGCAGCATGAAGTTGCACGAACCGGCATGGACCAGTGCATAGAACGCCGTGGCGACCAGGAAACCGGTATTAGGATTCCAACGGCTGGAAAGCGTACGCTGCACATAGGCACGCCAGAAGATTTCTTCGGCGGGACCTATCAGGAAAAGCATGAGGGCGGATAGCAGCCAGGGCGACTCGCCTTCTTTCATGCCATAGATCAGGTTGACCTGCGGACGGGCAAAGTCGAAAAGCCAGGAGGAGACTTTATCGCCTGTCCAGAACACGCACCACAGGACAACGGCTATGAGGATGCCCAGCAATACTTCACTTGCGCTCCACCTGACTCCATGCCACCAACCGGGATTGAAGCATGTGGAGAGAACGGAGAGTGTGAGGGCAGAAGCGGTCATCATCCACCAGAAATTGACGTAAGGAGCCGTGAGGGGGGAGAACATCACCGTCCACAGCACGGCTGCCAGTATGAGGGTAAATATCAGTTTTTTCACGAGAACAGACGGGCTAAAACAAACGACAGGGTGAAAAGCAGACTGAACATGAGCTGGAGCTTGGCAGTCAGTTCGTCGAGGCGGGAAATGCCTTCCATGCCCAGAACGGGATAACGGGACATCATACGGACATTGCCCAAGGCGGGAACCAGGGCAATCCATACCAGCATGGTCCACCAGGGGAACAGGCCACCGGCAGCACAACCGGCTATCCAGCCGAAGGGGAAAAGCACTTCGGCACAGTAAAGGTACATGGAGGCACGGCCACCCAGGGTCATGGCAAGGGTGGAGATATCGGCACGTACGTCGGTCTCGATGTCGCGCGTGTTATTGGCGTGCAGGATGGCTACCGTAATGAGTCCTACGGGAACACCTGCCCACATGGTATTCCAGTCTGTCACGCCGGTGGCCACGTAAGCCGTACCCAGCATGGGCAGCAGGGCATAGGCTATGAAGATGACGACATCGCCCAGAGCGCGGTACTTCAGTGTGGGATAGAGCAAGGTGCAGGCCGCACCACCGATGCCGATATAGAGCAAAGGAAGTCCTGTGCGGAGAAGCAGACCGATGCCGGCAATCAGGGCCACTGCCAGCAGCGAAAGGGAAAGGCGGTAGATCTCCTGCGGACGGAAAAGCCCTCCGGTCAGGGTACGTACACCGTGGGTATCTTCCCGGTCGACCCGATGCTTGTAGTCGAAATAATCGCTCCACGTATTGCCTGCGGCATGAAATACGATGATGTTGAGCAACGCCCATACACCATTGATCCAGTTCACCTCATAGCCCGCCCAATAGAGGTAGGCCAACGTCACCGCCACAGGCATGGCCGAGGCAGGAAACGACCAGGGGCGCACAGCCACCAGCCAGTCTTTCAAGGAATGTTTGTTCATAAAAGAATATTTTTTGGTTAGATTGTGGCAAATGTACGAAATATATTTGCCATTTCAATAACTTATCATCCGCACCTAAAAATCTGTATTTTGATACACCCTTATTTCTGATAAATGACCTATATTATTTGAAGAATAGTTGATCAAATATCCGCCTCCATTTCAAATATTCATCTGTACCGTTTCGGAAAACAGTGCGGAATTCCTTTGAAACTTCTTCCGGATTCATGCGTTCAAACGTTATTTCCCAGTAGCCTGTGTCGTCTGATTTATTATAAAGAACAAGCCTATTGTCTGTAAGTTCCTTAATTGTAAAAAGGCCTGTCAGAGTTCCACTATTGTACAAATACAGCACATTGTCTAGGATATTCCAACTATTACCAGCAAAGGAACTATCATCTTCTGAACCTCCATAAGAAATACTCCAATATCCATTGGACTCAAAATTAGCTATTATCGATAGACTGGAAGGAATATCCATATCATCTACATCATCTTTATAGTGTATTCCTCGCCAATGACCAACTATAGAGCTATCTTCCCAAGAAGGAAGAAAAGCTGCCTGAGCTCCATTCGACTCAAGTACCGCTGTTAAACTTCCTCCTTTTTCCGGTGTCCATATAACACTAACATATCCTTTACTATCACTCACAGCCGAAATAACTGATAAATTTCCATTTCCTTGTTGAACAAAAGTAACCGTTTCGCCTTGAACCGGCATATTTCCAGGAGAAGAATATGTCTGGAATGTGACGGTAACAGGTTCTCCTTCAGTCAAGTGTTGACCATTAGAAGGGGAAACCAGTTTAATAAGGGTAGATTCGATAGTCGGAGTAAATGCAGCTGAAGCTATTGTTTCACCTTCTGCACTCAGTACTTCTGCTGTCAGCACGTCACCTGCATTCGCCGGGGACCAGTTAACCATTACCTTACCGTCAGCATCGGTTTTGGCATTTGCCGAGAATCCTCCTTTACTGCTAAATCTGACAGATCGATCTGAACTTGGCAGTGTTTGTCCGTCAGTTGCGTATTGAACCAGAAAACAAACTTCGGCTTGCTCGCCAGGCCTCATTACATATCCATCGACCGGTGACAACAATGATATTGAAGTCTGAATCAGTTTAGGTATAAAAGTCGTTTCGGCAAGCCGTACCATCGAAATATTCCCGTCAGTGTCTGTCACTGGCTGTTCAATATAAGCTGTCAATGTTGGCTGTTCGAACGAAGGAACCCACTGAGTGAAAGCGACTCCCTTATCATCGGATACGACTTTCTCACCATTAGAGAAACTTACTTCCACTCCTGAAACCGGTGTAGCTGGAGTTTCTTCAACAGCTTTGTTCGTCACAAGAAAAGAAACTCCTATTGGGAAACCATTTTCCAACAAGTCACCATTTTGAGGTGACAGAAGCTGTATGTCGTAGCCCTGCAGAGTTGGAACAAATTCCGCAGAATTGATTTCTTGACCTTCTTTGTCAACAATACGGGCAATCAGTTTATCATTTACATCCTGAGGGGTCCAGGTCACTTTAGCAATGCCATATTCATCAGTTGTCACAAACTCATCGCTTAATTTACCGCCCGAAGTGGATTCCAGACAAATAGTAACCCACTCACAATCGTATTCTTGCGTCGGCGTAAGCGGAGAATAGGCGGAAGCCTTAAACTGTACCTCAACCGGAGAACCTACAACTAAAGGAGTTCCATTGGATGGAGAAAGTAATGTGACCGAATAAGGAGCAGTGAATAGATTCTGATAAGTATTGTCTATATCCTGAAGACCGTCATGATATGACCAGAGTTCATTATCGCTCTTCCGGAAAGCCCAATCGATACCAACATTATAACTGAGACCTGCACCAAAATCAGCTTTCCAGCCCAAGTATTGATCATTGCCAGAGCCCGTAACCTGCATTCCGGCTTCCAAATCAACTTGCAAATAAGGCAAAACAGAAAGCCATGGCCCAAGCAGCTTATTAAAAAACAAACTGATATGAGGATAAAAACCTCCTTTCATATGGAAAGAACCTTGTGCATTAAATACCGGATCGTGAAGGCCATAAGAGGGTTGACCAAAATTCTGAATTACCTGAGGAGGATCCATATTGTCTTTATTCCAGTTAAGTCCTAAACGTCCGATCATATAATTAAAATAGAAGCCAGCTTCTGCAGAAATCTTGGCCTCGGCATCCATTTTCAGATAAGAGCGTAAATCAACTTGTACATCTACTGTAACAGGGACATTTCCCACTAAAAAAGTAACTTGTATCGGTATAACATTCTGAGCTACCAAATTATCCAATTCATTAGATGGAGCTGTTTCAAATTCATATATCAACAATAAATCCAAATTTAAATTGCCCTCTACATAATACTGAAATCCCCAAATATTATCCTGCGAAAGATAATTATCGCCAAACCAAAAATAAATATAAGAATCGAGACCTAAATCGAATGAACAGTTTTTCCAGCTCAACGTTCCTAATTCACCATTATAAAGATCTGTTCCACTCCAATCTTGTTGATATCCGATATGGGCATTTCCATCGCAAAGGTTACGTGTAACGGAACGACTGTCATACAATACCTGCCGCGTACCATCGCTATGCATGACAGATATTGTTTGAGGGGTGACAATTCGCACAGGAACACCCGAACGAGAAACAGCCCTACCAGAATTATCTGGTTTCATTGAAGGATTCGTAGCCAATGCAAATTCCATATTCTCAAATAAATTAGACATAGTACCCCGATCTGTCTGAAGAATCAATTCGTTGCCTTGAGAAGAAACAGACTTCACTATGCGTATCATACTTCCATAATCATTACTATACGGTAATACTATCACATCATCCGAACTAACTTCGGGCATAGACATTCCATCGGCATAAGACACATGAAGTTCTCCTGTACTTTCATTATAATAATCAATACTAACATGATCCGTATCATCAAAATCCATATCAACATAATGAGTATTAACAGGTGCATATTGTACTATTTCTAATATCTCCGTTGCCGTTCCAGAAGTAAAAGTCAGCATACAGCTACGATCTGTTTCGCCCGTGTTTTCCTGAACAATTATTTGAATAACAGTTTCACCTTCTCCACCATTTTCAGGCGATACTGTACACCAATCAGAAGTACCACTCACACTCCACTCACCATTGGAAGTAACTACAATCGATTGTTCTCCTACTTCTGCTTCAAAAAACAATTGTTTTGAGTCAAGACTAATCTCTGATTTCTGTGCATCATTTCCTTCGTCTTTTCCACAACCTATCAAAACAAAAAGTCCTAACAAAAGAATACATGGAAATAATAAATTCGTTTTCATAATGAAAAAGTATTTAAAGTATATTGGTACAACAAAAATAGATATTTTAAACTATATTATCAAACAAAAATTCTTTTAAACAAGAAACGAAAAAATATCTGTTCGTTTACATAGGAAGCCTTCCATTATTCTTGCACTCGCCTTTCACTATATTTAGATAAAACAGGAGGCGGCTCGGCATAATCAAATCTGAAAACTTTGGTTTTCATTTGTCTCTGCGCTCGCCTTTCACTATTTTTGCACCCCGATAAAAGAATGAATGTATGACGAAAGCCCTGTTTTTCGATATTGACGGAACGCTGGTCAGCTTCCAAACTCATGAAATACCTGTATCGGCCGTAGAGGCACTGGCAGCCGCCAAGGCTGAAGGTCACCGCATCTTTATTGCTACCGGACGGCCACGCATCATCATCAGTAACTTAGGTGCCTTGCAGGAACGAGGACTGATAGACGGATACATCACCATGAACGGCGCTTACTGTTTTGTGGGCGACGAAGTGATCTACAAGAGTCCCATACCTGTAACAGACGTTCGCACACTGACGGACTACTGCGCAAAGCGGGACATTCCCTGCATCGTGGTGGGTGAGAACGACATCTGTGCCTGCCAACCCGACGAACGGGTGCAGGAAGTGTTCTACGAGCATCTGAAAGTGACAGTGCCCATCCCTACAC
>NZ_FR883148.1:9287-16507 GCF_000435115.1 Bacteroides sp. CAG:633
CATCCCTACACGCCAACTGCCTGATGCTGTAGAGGGAAAAGAGATTTACCAGTTGACTCCTTTTCTGGTGGAAAGCCAGGAACGGGAAGTCAGTCCGTATACGCCTAACTGCGAAATGGGACGCTGGCATCCGGCCTTTGTGGATGTGACGGCAAAGGGAAATACGAAGCAGAAAGGTATTGATGAGATTATCCGCCACTTCGGCATCCGGCTGGAAGATACCATTGCTTTCGGCGACGGTGGTAATGACATCTCCATGCTGCGCCATGCCGGCATCGGTATAGCCATGGGCAATGCTGCCGACCACGTGAAAGCTGCTGCCGACTACGTGACCGATACGGTGGACAACGACGGAATAGCCAAAGCGATTGAACAATGGGTAATGAAAAATGGTAAATGATGAATTTTACCCTCATTCAACGTTATTCATTATTAATTTTTAATTGTTAATTTTTAATTATCCGTTTATCTCGCATTGACCTTCGTTCCCGACACCAGCAACCGTGAGTTTCAGGATGCACTGAACCTCGTGAAGTATACCCGCCAGTCGCTTTTCCTGACGGGGAAGGCCGGTACGGGCAAATCGACCTTTCTGCGCTACATCTGCGACAATGTACGCAAGAAACATGTGGTGTTGGCTCCTACAGGGATAGCAGCCATCAATGCCGGAGGCAGCACGCTGCACAGCTTCTTCAAGCTGCCTTTTCATCCGCTGTTGCCCGATGATCCGAACCTGAGTCTGCAGAAAGGCCGTATCCACGAATTTTTCAAGTATACCAAGCCTCATCGCAAACTGCTTCAGGAGCTGGAACTGGTCATTATTGATGAGATTTCGATGGTGAGGGCTGACATCATTGATGCGGTGGACCGGATACTGCGGGTTTACAGTCACAACTTGCGCGAACCCTTCGGCGGTAAACAGGTGTTGCTGGTGGGCGACGTCTTTCAGCTGGAGCCGGTCGTCAAGGGGGATGAACGGGAAATACTGAACCGCTTCTACCCTACTCCTTATTTCTTTTCGGCACGGGTATTCGGCCAGATAGAACTGGTGTCCATCGAACTGCAAAAGGTATACAGGCAGAATGACCCGAAGTTTATCGGGGTGCTGGACCACATACGGAGCAACACGGCCGGAGCTGCCGACCTGCAACTGCTGAACACCCGGTACGGTACGCCGATTGTCCAGTCGGAAGCCGACATGTACATTACCCTGGCCACACGCCGCGACAACGTGGACTACATCAACGACCGCAAGCTGGCCGAACTGCCCGGCGAACCTATGACCTTCTATGGAGAGATAACAGGCGAATTTCCTGAAAGCAGTCTGCCTACTCCGAAGGAACTGGTACTGAAGCCCGGAGCACAGGTCATCTTCATCAAAAACGACTACGACCGCCGCTGGGTGAACGGAACAATCGGTGTAGTGAGCGGCTTTGATCCGCTGGAAGGTACGCTGTACGTCGTAACGGACAACGGTACGGAATGCGACGTCAAGCAGGAGGTGTGGCGCAACATCCGCTATCGCTACAACGAGGAGAAGAAAGAGATAGAAGAAGAGGAGCTGGGCACTTTCCGCCAGTTTCCCGTCAGACTGGCATGGGCCATTACGGTACACAAAAGCCAGGGACTGACGTTCAGCCGTGTAGTCATCGACTTTACCGGTGGGGTGTTTGCCGGCGGACAGACGTATGTGGCACTGAGCCGATGCACTTCGCTCGAAGGTATCCAACTGAAGAAACCTATCAGCCGTGCCGACATCTTTGTACGTCCCGAAATCGTACAGTTTGCCGAACGTTTCAACAACCGCCAGGCCATTGACCGCGCCCTGAAGCAGGCACAGGCCGATGTGCAATATGCTGCTGCGGCCAAGGCTTTCGACAAAGGAGATTTTGATACCTTTCTGAACGAATTCTTCAAGGCTATCCATTCGCGTTACGACATTGAGCGTCCGGCTTCGCAACGCCTCATCCGCCGCAAGCTGAACATCATCAACACGCTGCGTGAGGAAAACCGCGCACTGAAGGCTGCTGCCCTGGAGAAAGAAAAGGCCTTGGTGAAATATGCCCGGGAATACATCACCATGGGGGACGAATGCCTGAAACATGGTATGCAGGAAGCTGCCATGCGTAACTATGAAAAGGCGGTTACCCTCTGCCCCAAGTTCAAGGAAGCCTGGAAGAAAATAAAGAAGCTGGATAAGGAAATGAGAAACAATAAAGGAGAAAAGGAGAATTAACCGATAGGATGCGGTTCGGCAATCCCCAAAATAAGCAAGCTTGTTTTTGTATTGCGCTCACCTTTCACTATCTTTGGATAAGCTAGGAGGCGTCTCAGCAAAAAAAATTTAAGCAAGCTTATTTTTTTGCATTCGACTTTCGCTATCTTTGCCCAAAGACTTAAAAAACATCTGTTTATGCTTCTGAAGCTTTATAACAAGAACAACAATCCTGCCGATCTGCAGCGCGTTGTCGACCTGCTGAACGACGGGGGACTCCTGATCTATCCGACCGACACCATGTATGCCATCGGCTGTCACGGACTGAAAGAACGTGCCATCGAACGCATCTGCCGCCTGAAGGACATCGATCCGAAAAAGAACAACCTCTCCATCATCTGTTACGACCTGAGCAGCATCAGTGAATATGCCAAGGTGGATAATGCGACTTTCAAACTGATGAAACGTAATCTGCCGGGGCCGTTCACTTTCATCCTGAACGGGACGACACGCCTGCCCAAGATCTTCCGTAACCGGAAAGAAGTGGGTATCCGTATGCCTAACAATCCTATCATTCAGGAAATAGCCCGTCTGCTTGATGCACCCATCATGACTGCTACCCTGCCGTATGACGAGGATGAAGACATAGAATATGCTACCGATCCAGAACTGATCGATGAAAAATGGGGAGATATCGTCGATCTGGTGATTGACGGTGGTATCGGAGGAACCGAAGGTTCGACCGTAGTAGATTGTACGCAGGGAGAAGCCGAGATTGTCCGCCAGGGAGCGGGATGGCTGGAAGAGGGATAAAAAATGAAGAACCGACTTTAATGAAGAATGAAGAATGTCGGCTTCGCCTCCGAATGAAGAATTTTATCCCGCAGGCAATTCTTCATTCTTCATTCTTCATTCTTCATTAAATATTTTACTTCAGCAGTGACTCGGGATCGAGATGATCGGCTTCGATATCCTTGAAGTAACGGTATGTACCAACTTTCAGTTCGTCGGTAGCGGCATCGTCGCAGATAATGATACCCTTTTCGTGCATTTGCAGCGCACTGATGGTCCACATTTGCATGACAGGACCTTCAACGGCATGATACAGGGCACGGGCCTTGTTGTGACCGTTGACGATAATCATTACTTCGCGGGCACTGAGCACGGTGCCGACACCTACAGTAAGAGCCGTCTTGGGCACTTTGTTCACATCATTGTCGAAGAAACGGGAGTTGGCAATGATGGTATCGGTAGTCAGTGTCTTCTGGCGTGTACGCGATGACAATGACGAACCCGGCTCGTTGAAAGCAATGTGTCCGTCGGGACCAATACCGCCCATAAAGAGGTCGATTCCTCCGTACGACTTGATCTTCTCTTCGTAACGGGCACACTCGGCGTCGAGGTCGGCAGCATTGCCATTCAGTATATTGGTATTTTCAGGTTTGATGTCAATGTGGCTGAAGAAATTATTCCACATAAAAGAGTAATAGCTTTCGGGATGCTCTTTCGGCAGGCCTACATACTCGTCCATGTTGAACGTAACAACATTCTGGAAAGAAACCAGTCCTTTCTTGTTCAAGTCAATCAGTTCCCGGTACATGCCCAGCGGTGACGAACCTGTAGGACAACCCAAAACAAAAGGTTTTTCCGGTGTGGGATTGGCAGCTTTGATTTTAGCGGCTACATAGTGAGCAGCCCACTTCGATACGGATTGATAATCCGGCTGAATGATTAGTCTCATGTCTGATTAATTTATAAGGTTAGTAATGATATCAAAAATTAATGGTTAATGGTTAATGACTAATGGTTAATGAATGATGGTGGATGAAGAGGTTCACTAAATTAAAGGGCCACTCTCATTGATCGTTTACCATTGATCATTAACCATTACCGATTATTTTCTGTCCTTCTTCAGGCGATCGGCCATGGCACGCGCCAGGTTCTCGCACTGTTCGTAAGTAATGTCTTTCATGGCCTGCTTCATCTCAACAGGGTCACCTACTATCTCCAACTTGCTCTTCTCGGCAAATTCGGCCATACGTTTTACGGCAGCACCGGCCCAGGTAAACGAACCGAAATAGCCAAAATAACGGCCTTTCACCTCACGCAGCAATATTTTGGAAAGCAACGAATCGACTTCGGGATATATCTGGTTGCTGTACGTAGGACTGCCGACAATGAGACCACGGTATTTGAATATATCCATCAGGATGTACGAAGGATTGCTCTTGCTGACGTTGTGCATCACAATGTTCTTGATACCCTGTGCGGACAGTTCGGCTGCAATGGCTTCGGCCATCTGTTCTGTATTTCCGTACATGCTGCCATAAGCGATGACAACACCTTCTTCAGCTTCGTAACGGCTGAGACGGTCGTAAACGCCTACCACACGGGCAATGTTTTCTGTCCATACCGGTCCGTGAGTGGAACAGATAGTGGTGATGGGCAGATGACCAAGCTTGGCCAGTGCTTTCTGCACAGGATTGCCGTACTTGCCCACAATGTTGGAATAATAGCGTACCATCTCGTCCCAATAGCGGTCCAGATTGATGCGTGTGTCCAGGAAACCGCCATCCAGCGTTCCGAAACAGCCGAAAGCATCGCCGGCAAACAGAATACCGTCGGTCTCGTCGAACGTCATCATCGTTTCGGGCCAGTGCACCATTGGTGTCAGATAGAAACGCAATTTGTGATGTCCCAGGTCGAGGTATGACTCATCTTTCACCTCGTAGCGGTCGCCCGTCACGCCGTAATAGCCTTCAATCATGCCGAACGTCTGCTTGTTGCCCACAATCACAATGTCGGGATAATGTTGCTTGATCAGGCGGATCGAACCGGAATGGTCAGGCTCCATGTGATTGATGATGAGGTATTGAATAGGACGGTCGCCTATGATACAACGGATCTTGCGCAGATAAGTCTCGAAGAAACAGGCATCTACCGTATCGACCAGTGCCACGATATCGTCGTCTATCAGATAAGAGTTATAAGAAACGCCGTAAGGCAGCGGCCACATACCTTCGAAAAGATGTTTGTTGCGGTCGTTCACTCCTACGTAATGAACTTTTCCTTTAATCAATGTTTTCTGATTCATAACATTATGTAATTAGATGAATTCTACCTTCAAAATGCCACAAAAATACAAAAATTTTCTCATATATCATATTTCTTTCCCTGATAAGCCCCCAGCTGACGCATTCTTTTTTGCAGGCGGTGGTTGAACTCGTAGTTCTTCAGCCCCCAATCGGGGGCTACCAGCAGTTCCCTGGGCGACTGTGAAACAAAACGCTCCAGTACCAGGTCGGGACGCAAATGTTCTACATAATCGACAACCAGCTCCACATACTCGTCTACATCAAACAGATGAAAGTCTTCAGGCGCGTGTTCGTATTCGGCTGCCATACGGGTACCGCGTATCAACTGCAACTGATGCATCTTCAGCGTAGTGAGAGGCAAAGATGACACGGCAGCCGCCTGGGCTACAATGTCGGCATGCGTCTCGCCCGGCAAACCGAGGATGACGTGTCCTCCGGTCAGAATGCCACAGGCAGCCGTACGCTCCACCGCATTACGGGTCACTTCGAACGTATGTCCGCGGTTGATGCGACGCAGAGTGACATCGGACGTCGACTCGATGCCATATTCAACAATCAGGAACACCTGACGGTTCAATTCTTCCAGATAATGCAACAGAGAATCGGGCATGCAGTCGGGACGGGTACCGATCACCAGCCCTACTACATCATCCACCGACAAGGCTTCCTCGTACTTACGCTTCAGTGAGTCCAGTTCGCCATACGTATTGGTATATGCCTGAAAATAAGCCAGGTATTTCATTTCGGGATATTTATGCGCAAAAAACACTTTCCCTTCTTCCAATTGCCGGGTAACACTTTTCTCTGTCCGGCAATACTCAGGATTGAACGTCTGGTTGTTGCAGTAAGTGCAACCGCCATAGCCAACCGTTCCGTCACGGTTGGGACAAGTGAAGCCGGCATTCAGCGAAATTTTCTGTACCTTATAGGGAAAATAACGCTTCAGAAACGTGGGAAAATCATTATAAAGGACTGACATATTCTCTGTATTATTCATTATCTGCGGACAAATGTAAGAAATACCCTGCAAACAGGCAACCTTCAGCATGCGGTGTTGTTATTCGTTTGTAGTTATTCCACAAATTTTGATATAGACTCAAATTAAAAGAAAAAAATATCATCATTAATAGAATTTACGTATTCCATCCCATAAATATTCAACAGGAGAAAACACTTCAAAAGAGCATCTTTGCCAAAAAGGAGCTTTGCGGCTTGCTTTTCGGCCAAGAATGTGTACCTTTGCCCTTGTCAACCCTAAAGGAAAAACTATCATGAGACAAATAAGCATCGTATTTCTTCTCTGCCTGCTCACGCTGACAGGCTTTGCCCAAAACGGCCAAACAAATATCGAACTAAAAGATATCGTGTCCGGACAATATCGCGCCGAAAATATTTATGGCGTTATCCCCATCCCGGGTGATGGCGAACACTATTCGCAGATGAATGCTGATCGGACACAAATCATCAAATACTCCTTTAAAACCGGCAAACAGGTAGAAGTACTGTTTGACGCAACAACTGCACGTGAGTGTCCGTTCAAGACATTCGACAGTTACAGCTTCTCGCCAGACGGAAGCATGCTGCTCATTGCTACAGAAACGACTCCCATATATCGCCGTTCGTACACAGCCGTACACTATCTGTACAGTCTGAAACGCAACATCGACGGTAAAATCAACAACATTGTAGAACGCCTTTCGGACGGAGGACCGCAACAGGTACCCGTATTCTCGCCGGACGGAAGTATGGTAGCCTTTGTGCGCGACAACAACATCTTCCTCGTGAAACGTTACTTCGGCAACAGCGAAAGCCAGGTGACAAAGGACGGCAAACGCAACGAAATACTGAACGGTATCCCCGACTGGGTTTATGAAGAGGAGTTTGCCTTCAACTGTGCATTGGAGTTCAGT
>NZ_FR883148.1:16532-24624 GCF_000435115.1 Bacteroides sp. CAG:633
GTTCAGTGCTGACAGCAAAATGTTGGCTTTTATCCGCTTCGATGAAAGCCAGGTACCCTCCTACTCTTTCCCCCTCTTTGCCGGACAGGCTCCGCACATCAGTGCTTTCGAAAAATATCCGGGTGAATACACCTACAAATATCCCAAGACAGGCGAAGCTAACTCGAAAGTAAGCGTACACACTTTCGACATCAAGACGAAAGTAACCCGTAAGATGCAGGTTCCATTGGACGAAGATGGATACATTCCCCGCATCCGCTTCACACAAGACCCGAACAAACTGGCCATCATGACACTGAACCGCCACCAGAACCGTCTTGACCTGTACTTCGGCGATCCGCGCAGTACGGTCTGCAAACTGGCTTTGCGCGACGAAAGTGATACCTATATCAACGAAAGCGTATTCGACAATATTGTTTTCTACCCCGAACACTTCAGTTTTGTCAGCGAACGCAGCGGTTTCAACCACCTATATTGGTACAGTATGGGAGGTAATCTGGTAAAACAGGTGACTGACGGACAATATGAAGTAAAAGAATTCTTAGGTTATGCACCCGAAGAGGGAGCCTTCTATTTCACAAGCAATGAAGAAAGTCCGATGCGTACAGCAGTCTACAAAATAGACCGTAAGGGCAAGAAGATCAAGCTGTCTACTAAAGAAGGAACCAATAGTGCACAATTCAGTACGGACATGAAATACTTCATGAACCGCTATTCGAATGCCAATACTCCTACCGTAATCACTTTGAACGACAATACAGGAAAAGTACTGACCACCCTGGTAGACAATGCTTCGCTGAAGAAGAAACTGGCAGCCTGCCAGATGCCACAGAAGGAGTTCTTCACTTTCCAGACTTCGGAAGGAGTGAAACTGAATGGCTGGATGCTGAAACCCGCCAATTTCTCAGCTTCCACGAAGTATCCTGTCATTCAATACCAATACAGCGGCCCTGGATCGCAAGAGGTGAAGGATGCCTTCAACATCAGTTGGGAGAACTATATGGCTTCGCAAGGATACATCGTAGTTTGTGTAGACGGACGTGGCACAGGCGGACGCGGTGCTGAATTTGCCAAATGTACTTACCTGAACTTAGGTGTAAAAGAAGCTCGCGACCAGGTGGAAACAGCCCTCTATCTGGGTACGCTGCCGTATGTAGACAAGAATCGTATCGGCATCTGGGGATGGAGCTTCGGAGGCTACATGACACTGATGAGCATGAGCGAAGGCAGACCGGTGTTCAAAGCGGGTGTAGCAGTAGCAGCCGTCACCGACTGGAACTATTATGATACCATCTACGGCGAACGTTTCATGCGTACTCCCAAAGAAAACGGAGAAGGTTACAAAACCTCTTCGGCCATTACACGTGCCGACAAACTGAGCGGAAACCTGTTGCTGGTACATGGTATGGCCGATGACAACGTACACTACCAGAACTGTGCTGAATATGCCGAACAGCTGGTTCAGCTGGGCAAGCAGTTTGACATGCAAATCTACACCAACCGGAACCACAGTATTTTCGGCGGTAATACACGTCTGCACCTGTACACCAAACTGACTAATTTCTTCAAAAATAACCTTTAAGATTAATGGAGAATGAATCATTCTCCATTATCTATCATCAATCTCAATCATCGAAATGGAAAGAGTACGCAAGCCCGAATGGCTGAAAATAAATATCGGTGCCAACGAACGCTACACCGAAACCAAACGTATTGTAGAATCCCATTGCCTGCACACCATCTGCAGTAGCGGCCGTTGTCCCAATATGGGCGAATGTTGGGGAAAAGGGACTGCCACTTTTATGATAGGCGGCGACATCTGTACCCGAAGCTGTAAATTCTGCAATACGCTGACCGGGAAGCCTCTGCCCCTTGACCCAGGTGAGCCGGCACACGTAGCCGAATCTGTTTCGCTGATGAAACTGTCGCACGCAGTTGTCACCTCGGTAGACCGTGATGACCTGCCCGACCTTGGAGCTGCTCATTGGGCAAAAACCATTCGGGAAATCAGGCGACAGAATCCGGAGACAACCATTGAGGTGCTGATTCCTGACTTCCAGGGACGAAGAGAGCTGGTAGAACAGGTTATAGAAGCCCAGCCCGACATCATCTCGCACAACATGGAAACGGTACGGCGTATCAGTCCGCTGGTACGTAGCGCAGCACGCTATGACACGAGCCTGGAGGTATTGCATCAGATAGCCGAAAGCGGCATCACTACCAAATCGGGTATCATGGTCGGTTTGGGAGAGACACCGCAAGAAGTAGAAGAACTGATGGACGACCTACGACGCATCGGATGCCATATCCTGACCATCGGTCAATACCTGCAACCCAGCCATAAACATTATCCGGTGGCCGAATACGTCACACCGGCGCAATTTGCCGCATACAAAAAGACAGGACTGGATAAAGGATTTACGCAGGTAGAAAGTGCTCCGCTGGTACGTTCGTCTTATCATGCCGAAAAACAGATATTGGCTATGAAGAAACGATGATTATCCATAAGAGTCCTACCCTTGCATAAAACTCATTTTAAATTAAAATTGGTAATAAACAATCGGTCTCTCAAACGATTAATCATATACTGAATTATTAATTGCGGGCTACTTGTACGCGAAATCGCGAATACCATACGTGTGCAACCGGAGCAACGGCAACGGCCAATGCCATGACTGTCAGCGCCAGCAACAGTTCGACAAACAGGTTCCATCCATATCGGGCAAACACGATACCCGTCAGCGAACCAATCAGACTGGAACCTGCATAATAGAACAGCCAGTAAATGCTGGTAGCAGTGCTTTTGGCAAAAGCAGCATGAGCCGATACAATACGGCTGGCCATTGTATGAGCACCGAAAAATGCGAACGTAAACAGTCCCAACCCCAGGATCAGCACGCCCAGATGCATCACCAACAGCAATACAAGCCCTACACACATCAGCAAGAGTGCCCATTGCAACAACATCCCCGGATTGTACCTGTCGGACAAACGGCCGGTAACGAGCGAACCGGCTACCCCTGCCGTATACATCATAAATATCATGGCCACCACCTCGTGCGAAAGCCCGAATGCAGGTGAAACAAGCAAAACCGACAAATAATTGTACACACTGACAAATGTACCCATCGACAATGCAGCAACTAAATACATGCAGATGAGTTGCGGATGAAGCAGCAAAGACTTCATTTGCCTGATTTTCTCTTTAAAGGATATAGGAACTACTGTCGAATGACCGGATGCGGGAATCTTGCGGATAAAGAAATACCCTAATACCAAACTTACTCCTCCAATCACAGCCACTGCATACTGCCACCCAACCCATCCGGACAGAAGAGTTCCTGCCACACGCCCGGACATGCCCCCAATGGTATTACCACTTAAATATAGGCTGATTGCCAGTCCTATCATCGGTTTGTCCACTTCGTCCGTCAGATAGGCCAAAGCTACAGCCGACACGGCAGACAAAGCTATGCCTTTCAGAAAACCGACAACAAGCAGCAAGGGGAATACGGTAATAAAGGCAGATGCCAAAGTCAGAACGGCAGAAACCAGTAATCCGATTCCCATCAGCCGCTCACGTACAAAAGCATCCGCTTTAAAAGCAAACAAAAACAAACCGACAGCCATCCCTAACGTAGAAGCTGACACCGCAAGACTGCTGTTGGCAAGATCGGTATGGAAAAACACACACAACTCGGAGAGCATCGGCTGAAAAAGATACAACTGTGCAAAGACAGACAAGCCGGACAGGAACATACAGTTTCGTATGGTCCGGAATCTCTTACGGCTATCCGTAGCTATAGGTGTGCGAAGCATGGCTTTCATATTATGTCCTCCTCTCTTCAAGTTTTGATGCAGCAAAAGTAAACCATTAAACAAAAAAGGTATATATCTGAAAAACTCATATTTTCGATAGAATCTATCGGTAATAACGATAAGCCTATACAGCAACACGCACCCAAAACAATAGAGAAAAGATACTCACCAGCATCCATATATTACAATATCCTAAAAAGAATGAGTTTCTTCTTATGAAAAATTACTTTGATGCAGTCTAAACAGAGAAAAAGAAAAAACAATTGTCCCTTTGCTTGTGTTATACGTAAAAAGCAGAATCATACGAGTTATGGGTCAACAAAGAGTCTTATCATCCAAGTTCAACATGTCCGTAGGATTTCTTCCAGCCGTTATAGCCATATTGCTCAGCGGCTTCGCCTCACAGGACATATCGGTATACGCCGGTGCTGCAACGGGAATAGCTGCCAGTCTACACAGCTATTTCCGGAAGGGAGCGTATATTCCTCAAATCATATTATATGCTACCACAACCATGCTGACACTGTTGGCCGTTATCGGTATTTTTACTGCCGACTATTGTTCCGACCTTTTATTCCCACTCATGATCGAAGGATGCTGCCTGCTAGTTCCTTTCCTCATATTTCTGAACCGCAAACGTTTCCTGAGGCGTTATCAATGCAAGTCGTCAGAATGTTGCAAACAGTTTTATGCGCAAGGAGCCGAAGCCGCCATCGTATCCTCCAGAGTCATTCTGCTTTTCGGTTTTCTGCATTTTCTTGGTCTGTTTGCCGCTTATCTGCTAAACAGTCCGGCCCACAGTGCCACAGGGCTCTTCCTGTTGCGCATCACTCCCCCGGCCGTGTTCATAGCCGGTATGCTGTTCAACCAGTTCGGCATCCTCTATTTCAACAGAATGATGCAGCATACCATTTTCCTCCCCATTGTCAACATACGGGGCGATGTAACCGGAAAAATACAGGCTGCCGATGTAGTCAACCGCCGACGCGACTTCATTGTCCCCGTAGTGCGTATAGCCGTAGCGTCGCACGGCATGCTGTTCCTCCGTCCGCGTCCCCAATGCAGTAACTACGATGCCAACAAGACTGACCTGTTGATGGAAGACTACCTGATATATGGCGAGACACTGGAACAGTGTGTGCAACGCATTCTTAAGAAGAACGTTCCGGAATCCTGGAAGAAACACCTTTGCTTCAACCTGAAGTATCACTACGAAAACCAGCAAACCAACCGTCTGGTCTACCTCTTCCTGCTCGATGTAGAAGACGACTCGGCCTTGTGCGACAGCAATTTCAGGGGAGCCAAGCTATGGACACTGTCCCAAATAGAGCAGAATCTGGGAATGAACTACTTCAGCGAGTGCTTCGAATACGAATACGAGCACCTGAAAGGCATTATTTATACAAGAGAAAAATACAAGGAATCTTAGACAGATCGGGCACCTTGCCGCGCCATTCGTTCACGGTACGTGTACGGATGTACTCGCCTTCGCAGGTAATGTTGGCTGCGATGCAGAGCTTCGTCTGCGGACGGCAATTGTGCAGAATATCCTCAACCATCTTATTGTTCCGGTAAGGGGTCTCGATGAACAACTGTGTCTGGTGTTCGGCATATACCCGCTGCTCCAGAGCTTTCAGCTTTTTGGCCCGTTCGGCGGGTTCGATGGGCAGATAGCCGTTGAAAGCAAAACTCTGACCGTTGAATCCGGAACCCATGACAGACAGAATGATGGAAGAAGGCCCTACCAGCGGAACCACCTTCAGCCCCTTGCGCTGGGCAATGGCTACCACGTCGGCTCCCGGATCGGCCACAGCCGGACAACCGGCTTCGGAAATGACTCCCATGGACTGCCCTTCGGCAAGTGGTTTCAGATAGCCCGATATGGCTTCGGGCGATGTATGCTTGTTCAGCGGATAGAATGTCAGCGAATCGATATCGATACCCTTATCCACCTTTTTAAGAAAACGGCGTGCCGAACGCACATCTTCGACGATAAAGTGGCGTATCTGCAAAATAATCTCCTTATTATAAGCCGGCAACACGGTCTCGACCGGTGTATCACCCAGCGTGACGGGCAAAAGATAAAGCGCTGTATCCATTCTGATTCAACTGAAATAAAGAATAATAATAAGAAAAAAGGCTGTGCCAGGACGGACAGCGGCCACTGGCCGCATCGCGCACTGACACACCCTTGTTATGAAACATCCGGCGTTTAGCCGTAGATGATATTTCCGTTTGCGTCCTTATACTCATCCAGGCCCTTCTCATAGGTAGCCATGGCGCGCAGACTCATACCTACGCTGGAGAAACCTCCGTCGTGATACAGGTTCTGCATGGTCACCTTGCGGGTCAGGTCGGAGAACATGACAATACAATAGTCGGCACATTCTTCGGCCGATGCGTTGCCCAGCGGAGACATGCGGTTGGCAAAGTCGAACAGTTTGTCCATACCCTTCACACCCGAACCGGCTGTAGTCATGGTAGGCGACTGCGAGATGGTATTGATACGTACATGATGCTCGCGACCGTAGATGTAGCCGAAGCTGCGGGCGATAGACTCCAACAGAGCCTTGGCGTCGGCCATGTCGTTGTAGCCGTAGAATGTACGCTGTGCAGCCACGTAGCTCAATGCCAGAATCGAACCGTATTCGGCAATGGCATTCATCTTCTTGGCTGCCTGAATCATTTTATGGAAAGAGACGGCTGAGATATCCAGCGTCTTGCTCAACATGTCGTAGTCCAGGTCGTCGTACGTACGTTTTTTACGCACATTGGGAGACATACCGATGGAATGAAGCACGAAATCGATCTGGCCGCCCAATACTTCCATAGAGCGCTTGAAGACATTCTCCAGATCCTCCACACTGGTAGCATCGGCAGGAATCACCTCGCAATGCAACTTGTCGGCCAATGCCGATACTTCGCCCATGCGCACGGCGACAGGTGTGTTCGACAAAGTGATTACAGCACCTTCTTCTACTGCTTTTTCTGCTACTTTCCAGGCAATGGACTGCTCGTTCAGAGCACCGAATATAATGCCTCTTTTTCCTTTCAACAAATTGTAACTCATACTACATTAATTAAATTTGAGGCTGCAAAGATAGTGAGTTTATCCGGAAGTCTATCGAAAATTGTTGAAAGAAAGCACCAAAAGACAAAAAATCCACCTAATTCTTCAATTTGTCCACCAAAAACAAAGCGGATAATCCTACTTTTGCAGGGTAAATACACCTGATACAGGGCGGAGGGACCACCAGACGGCAGACGACGAAGGCAGTCCGTCCGCAAAGCAGATTTTACAAGAAAAGACATCATACGCCGAAACCATGAAAAAGAAAATCCTCATCCTGCTGGGCCTGTTGGGGGCTACAGCCTTCGGTGCGGCTGCCGAGAAAAGCCGTACTGTCAACTTAGAACTCAGAAACACGTGGACTCGCCAACAGAAAGACGCACCCGTCGTCGTCAGGCTGAACGAACTGAATGTGGACTTCGCCGTACGGTCGGCCACGGTGAAGGACGGCACACAAGAAATACCTTCGCAACTGGACGACTTAGACGGCGACCGGACGGCCGACGAGCTGGCCTTCGTCATCGACATGCCTGCCCGAAGCACCCGGCAGATCCGCATCACGCTGTCCGACAGCCTGCCACAGAAAGCCTATGCGCCCCGCGTATCGGCCCAGTTGCTGATACGCGATGCCAAGAAGGGGAAACATGCCCCGGTTCAGTCGGTCACCGTGCCGGGAACGACGAACTTCTATAATATGGTATATGGCCACGGACCCATGTTCGAATCGGAATTAGTGGGCTACCGTATCTACTTCAACGAAAAGCAGACCATCGACCCCTACGGAAAGTTTACCCCAAGACTGGAACTGACCGAAAGCCGGTTCTATCCCACCGACGAACAGCTGGCACGAGGATTTGGCGACGACGTGCTGATGGTGGGCAACAGTTGCGGCATCGGCACCCTGAAGGGTTGGGACGGACAGAAGGCTGTCCACATCGCCCCGGTGGCCACCCGGACAGAGCGCATCCTGGCGGACGGTCCGGTGCGCGCCGTTGTCGAGGTGGAAGTGCAGGGGTGGGAGTATCAGGGCAGCTGCCTCGACATGACCCAACGGTACATTCTGTATGCCGGACACCGCGACCTGCGCATCGAGACTTCGTTCTCGCATCCGCTGGCCGAAGAGGTGTTCTGCACCGGCGTACAGAACATCATGGGCAACGAAACCGTTGCCTACAGCGACCACCGAGGACTGACCGGCAGCTG
>NZ_FR883149.1:0-4368 GCF_000435115.1 Bacteroides sp. CAG:633
AAAGAAGGTGTGCTTTTTGACACACCTTCAAATAATATAGTGCATATACAGCTACGTCCGCTTCAAGTAAAAAAAATCCCGTATCACTTTCATCCGAAATGCAATCCACTCCGTTCCTATGATACGGGAAAATATGAATAAATAAAATATCAGTTAGCGCTTCCTGCCGCACTCAGTCTTTTCTGTTCTTCGATCAGCTGCATGTTCTCCTTCGCCTTCGACAGGAAATCTTTCACAAAGAAGTTTTCCTTAAAGCTGGTAGGAGCTGTTCTCATAATATCTTCTATCTGCGGAGTCATCATTGGATAAGGCAGTGTACTGCACAACATCATGAAGACGCTAGGACCTAGTACATTCTCGTAGTTTTCGGCAATAAAACCTTTCACATAATCGTTCATTTCCTTCAGCAAGTCTTCACTTTCCTTATTCAGCTGTTCGTGAATATCCTCCAGATTAGCACCATCAAGTACCATACGTGCCTCTTTCCGGTCTACCTCATCAAGTTGCAATTCAAGCGAGTTACGCTTTTCTATAAACTCATAAAGGGCATCATTCAAAGGAGTTCCTTTAGCCATCAATTGTTCATTGGATAAAGTCACCTTAATTTTTCCACTCTCCAAAACAACCGGCATAATGCCTTCATCGTCCATATACAGGGTTACCATCCTAACCGAGTCCACAGGCCCTTCCATATGAAAAAAAACGTGAATCACCTCGGCCGAATCAACCGTAATCCATTGTCCATCATTCTGAAAGACTTTAAGAAACAGCATTTTTCCATCAAGACTGGTAATAGAAGAGGTACCCTCAACTTTATACTTGTTGCGTCCGCAGGAAGAAAACAGTAACAATGTAATCAAAAAAGGTAAAATATAGCTTATCTCTTTCCTAACCATACATCAAAGATTTATGATTTTCTGAGGTGCAAAGGTATTAATAATCCTTATAAAGAAAGAGGTAAAAAACGTATTTTCATTTGCTTTACGTATTTTTGCACATTAATTAATCAAAAGCATTAAAAACTAAATATGTCCACTTATGCACCTTTTGCCAAACCGCTCTATGTGATGCTGAAGCCCGTAGGAGCCGTATGCAATTTGGCATGTGACTACTGTTATTACTTGGAAAAGTCCAAGCTGTACAAAGAAAATCCCAAGCATGTGATGAGTGAAGAACTGCTGGAAAAATTCATCGAGCAATATATCAATTCGCAAACCATGCCACAGGTTCTTTTCACCTGGCACGGTGGTGAAACCTTGATGCGTCCCCTTTCCTTCTATAAACGGGCCATGGAGTTGCAGAAAAAATATGCCAACGGGCGTACCATCGACAACTGCATACAAACCAATGGCACATTGCTCACCGACGAATGGTGTGAGTTCTTCAAAGAAAACAACTGGCTGGTAGGTGTATCCATCGACGGACCGCAAGAGTTTCACGATGAATATCGTAAAAACAAACAGGGACGTCCCTCCTTCCATAAGGTGATGCAAGGCATCAACCTCCTGAAAAAGCACGGAGTAGAATGGAACGGCATGGCTGTAGTCAACGACTACAATGCCGATTATCCCGAAGAATTCTACCACTTCTTTAAAGAGATTGGTTGCCATTACATCCAGTTTGCTCCTATTGTAGAACGCATCATGCCTCACGGCGACGGACGCCATCTTGCATCGCTGGCCGATAGCGGCGAGATACCATTGGCCGACTTTTCCGTTACGCCGGAACAATGGGGCAACTTCCTTTGCCGTCTGTTCGACGAATGGGTAAAAGAAGATGTAGGAACTTATTACATACAGCTGTTCGACTCTACCCTGGCCAATTGGGTAGGGCAACAACCGGGTGTCTGTTCCATGGCACGTACGTGCGGACATGCCGGCGTAATGGAATTCAACGGCGACGTTTATGCGTGCGACCACTTTGTCTTCCCCGAATATAAGCTGGGCAACATCTACCAACAGACGCTGGTGGAAATGATGTACAGCGAACGCCAGCAGCGCTTCGGACAAAACAAGTTCGACTCTCTTCCCCGCCAATGCAAAGAGTGCGAATGGCTCTTTGCCTGCAACGGTGACTGCCCCAAGAACCGCTTTGCCCGCACAGCTGACGGTGAACCGGGACTGAATTATCTTTGCGCCGGATACAGAAAGTTCTTTAGCCACGTGGCTCCATACATGGACTATATGAAAAAAGAACTGCTGGCCGAACGTGCTCCCGCCAATGTGATGCAAGCCATCCGTGAGGGAAAGTTTACGAGGTGATAAGAAGGCGGCTGACAAGGAACAGGAGAATGTTTCTTCATCAACTTGTCAGTTCGTAAATCTCTCAACCAAATAACTAAATAACTTTAAACCAAATAACTTAATCACTTTATGAGAATCAAAAAGTACCTTGTTGCGGCCTTCGCCGCAGCATTCACCTTCTCGGCACAAGCCGACGAAGGCATGTGGCTGCTCCAACTCATCAAGCAGCAGACTTCCATTGAAATGATGAAAAAACAGGGACTGAAGCTCGAAGCCGAAGACTTGTACAATCCCAACGGCGTGTCGCTGAAAGATGCTGTCGGCATCTTTGGAGGTGGTTGTACTGGTGAAATCATCTCGCCCGAAGGCCTCATCCTGACCAACCACCATTGCGGATATGCCTCCATTCAGCAACATTCCAGTGTGGAGCACGATTACCTGACCGACGGTTTCTGGGCCAAGAGCCGTGCCGAGGAACTGCCCACTCCGGGACTGAAATTCCGCTTCGTACATCGTATTGTCGACATCACCGACCTGGTGAATGCCAAAATAAAAGCTGGTGAGACAGACGAATACAAAGCCATGACCCGCCCCTTCCTCAATCAGCTGGCCAAAGAAGAGATGGAAAAGAGCGATCTGAAAGGCAAACCGGGCATCGAGCCTCTTGCACTGCCCTTCTATGCCGGAAACAAATACTACCTTATCTATTATAAGGTATATACCGACGTACGTATGGTAGCCGCTCCCCCTTCGAGCGTGGGTAAGTTCGGCGGCGAGACAGACAACTGGATGTGGCCGCGCCACACGGGCGACTTCTCCATGTTCCGTATCTATGCCGACAAGAACGGTGAACCGGCCGAGTATAGCAAGGACAATGTTCCCCTGAAGACTCCCAAATATCTCAGCATCTCACTCAAAGGTCTGAACGAAGGCGACTATGCCATGATTATGGGCTTCCCCGGTTCTACCGAACGTTACCTCACCCAAAGCGAAGTACGCCAGCGCATGACGGCTATCAACCAAGCCATGATAGACATGCGTACCGTCTACCTGGACGTGCTGAAGAAGTACATGCGCCAGAGTGACAAGACCCGCATCCAGTATGCCAACAAGTTTGCCGGCAGCAGCAACTACTGGAAAAACTCCATCGGTATGAACAAGGCCATTGTAGACAACAACGTACTCGAAACCAAGGCTGAACAGGAAAAGCGCTTTGCCGCCTTCGCCCAAGGTAAGCCCGAATACGAAGGTGTGGTAGAGAAGATAGACGCCCTCGTTGAGAAGATGACCCCCGCACTGCGCCGTACCGAATATCTGTACGAAGCCCTGAACGGAGCCATCGAGTTCGGCTGCCCGCCCGCACTGATGGACAAGATGAAGGAAGCCATCGAAACGAAGAACGACTCCCTGCTGCAGGCTACCAAGAAACAGCTAGAATCGGTATACGAAGGCATCTACAACAAAGACTATGACCAGCAAGTAGACCGTGCCGTAGCCAAAGCCATCCTGCCCGCCCTGGCCAAGGCGCTGACACCCGAAGAACTGCCCGCCTTCTACCAGACCATCGAGAAGGAGTACAAGGGTAACTATGATGCCTACGTGGACGATCTCTTCGATACATCCATCATGGGTAGCCGTGCCAACTTCGACAAGTTCCTGAAGAAACCCAGCGTGAAAGCCATCGACCGTGACATGGCCACCGCCTACAGCCGTGCCAAGCTCGAAGCTATCAAAGCTGCCTCAAACGAATACAGCCAGCCGTCCAAAGAACTTAGCCTGCTGCACAAAGCCTATATCCGCGGACTGGGTGAAATGAAGCTGCCAGTGCCCTCCTATCCCGATGCCAACTTCACCATCCGTCTGACATACGGCAACGTGAAGTCGTACAACCCGAAGGACGGTGTACACTACAAGTACTTCACTACCACCGACGGTATTCTGGAGAAGGAAGATCCCGAAAATCCGGAATTCGTAGTGCCTGCTAAATTGAAAGAGCTCATCCAGAAGAAAGACTTCGGCCGCTATGCCATGGCCGACGGCACCATGCCTGTCTGCTTCCTGACGACGAACGACATCACTGGCGGTAACTCCGGTTCGCCCGTCATCGACGGCGAAGGCCGCCTCA
>NZ_FR883149.1:4398-19294 GCF_000435115.1 Bacteroides sp. CAG:633
GGCTGCGCCTTCGACGGCAACTGGGAATCACTGAGCGGCGACATCAACTTCGACAACAACCTGCAACGTTGCATCGCCCTCGACATCCGCTACGTGCTCTTCATCCTTGAAAAGCTGGGCGGCTGCGGCCACCTCATCAACGAGATGACCATCGTAGACTAATAAAATAAAAGGCACGGATTACACGGACAATCACGGCAATAGAAACAACCGTGAACCTTCCGTGAGATCCGTGCCTGTTTTTTCACCTTAAGCCCCATTCATTATGAAAAGACTGTTATTTGCGGCAGCCCTGTCTGCCCTGACACTCCCCGCACTGGCCGACGAAGGCATGTGGATGCTGACCGACCTGAAGCGGCAGAACGAAGTAGCCATGCAGGAACTGGGCCTACTCATCCCCGCTGACTCCATCTACAACCCCGAAGGCATTGCCTTGAAGGATGCCGTCGTACACTTCGGCGGAGGTTGCACGGGCGAAGTCATTTCGGCCGAAGGCCTTGTGCTGACCAACCATCACTGCGGCTACGGCGCCATCCAGCAGCACAGCAGCGTAGAGCATGACTACCTGACCGACGGCTTCTGGGCCATGAACCGCCAGGAAGAACTGCCCTGCAAAGGCCTTACCATCACCTTTATCGACCGCATACTGGACGTGACGGACTACGTGCAGCAACAGCTGAAGAAAGATCCCGACCCACAGGGAACCAACTATCTTTCGCCCAAATACCTGGCTCAGGTATGCGAACGCTTCCTGAAAGACCAGAACATCACCCTGGGCAAAGGTGGCAAGGCTGAACTGAAGGCCTTCTACGGCGGCAACCGCCACTACCTGTTTCTGAAAACCGTCTACAGCGACATCCGCATGGTGGGCGCACCGCCTTCGAGCATCGGCAAGTTCGGTGCCGACACCGACAACTGGATGTGGCCACGCCACACGGGCGACTTTTCCCTGTTCCGCATTTATGCCGACCGTGACGGACAACCGGCCGCCTACAGTCCCGACAACCAGCCCCTGCATGTCAAGAAACACCTGCGCATCAGCCTGGCTGGCTTCAAGGAAGGCGACTTCGCTTTCGTCATGGGCTTCCCCGGACGCAACTGGCGCTACATGATAGCCGACGAGGTGGAAGAGCGCATGCAGACCACCAACTTCATGCGCCACCACGTACGCGATGCCCGCCAGCGCGTTCTCATGGAACAGATGCTGAAGGACGATGCCGTACGTATCCACTACGCCAGCAAGTATGCCTCCAGTGCCAACTACTGGAAGAATGCCATCGGCATGAACGAAGGACTCGTACGCCTCAAGGTGCTCGACACCAAGCGTGCCCAGCAGGAAGCTTTGCTGGAACGTGGCCGCCAGACAGGCGATACCTCCTATCAGGCTGCTTTCAACCGTATCCAAGCCATCGTGAAGCAACGCCGTCCGGCCCTCTACCATCAGCAGGCCATTCAGGAAGCACTGGTCACTGCACTCGACCTCATGCGCATCCCCAACACCACTTCCCTGACCACGGCTCTGAAGAACAAAGACAAAGCTGCCATTCAGGCAGCCAGCGACAGCCTGAAAAAAGCTGCCGACAAATATTTCGCCTCTATTCCCTACCCCGAGGTTGAGAAACTGGTAGGCAAGGAAATGCTACGTACATATGCCCGCTATATTCCCGAAGACCAACGCATAGGCATTTTTAAAGTCATCGACCGCCGGTTCAAGGGAGATACAGATGCTTTCATCGATGCCTGCTTCAAGTATTCTATCTTCGGCAGCCGCGAGAATTTCGACAAGTTCATCCGTAAGCCCAAACTCTACAAGCTGACGGGCGACTGGATGGTGCTGTTCAAATACTCCATCACCGACGGTCTGTTACAGACAGCCCTTGCCATGATGGACGCCAACCGCGACTACAACAACGCTCACAAGATTTGGGTAAAAGGTATGATGGACATGCGCCAAGCTAACGGACAGCCCATCTATCCTGATGCTAACTCTACCCTGCGCCTGACCTACGGAAAGGTGGCTTCGTACGAACCGGCTGACGGAACGGTATACGACTACTATACCACTCTGGACGGTGTGATGCAAAAAGAAGATCCGACAAATTGGGAATTCGTCGTCCCCGACAAACTGAAGCAACTATGGAAGGCTAAAGACTTCGGCCGCTATGCCCTGCCTGACGGACGCATGCCAGTCTGCTTCATCGTCGATACCGACAACACGGGCGGCAATTCGGGTAGCCCCGTGTTCAATGCCAAAGGCGAACTCATCGGTACCGGTTTCGACCGCAACTATGAGGGTTTGACAGGCGACATCGCCTTCCGTCCTTCGTCGCAGCGTGCAGCCTGTGTAGACATCCGCTATACGCTCTTCATCATCGAGAAATATGCAGGTGCCTCACACCTTATCGACGAACTCGACATTGCTGAATAATTGACTGGAAGAACAAAAACGGCACACTGTTTGTTAGAAGTATCAAGAACTATTTATTCAGAACAATTATGGAAAAATTTGAGAACTTGATCAACAGCACAACAGTGCCCGTACTTGTAGACTTCTACGCAACCTGGTGCGGTCCCTGTAAGATGATGCACCCCATATTGGAAAATGTAAAAAGCCGTGTGGGCGACAAGGCACGCATCGTTAAAATAGATGTAGACGAACAACAGGCATTGGCCATGCAGTACCGCATACAGGCCGTACCCACCCTGATGCTCTTCAAGAACGGACAGCAGGTATGGCGACAGTCCGGAGTGGTACAAAGCAACGAACTGGTCAGCCTGATTGAACAATATGTATGATAGCTGCGAGTGACGAGCTACAAGCTACGAGTGACAAGTGTATGATGAGGGTATAATTCACGATTTATAAGTTTATAGCTCACTACTCGTAGCCCATATCTCATCACTCGTAGCTCGTAACTTGTAGCTCGTAGCTTGTAGCTCG
This sequence comes from Bacteroides sp. CAG:633, assembly GCF_000435115.1. Classification (NCBI taxonomy): domain Bacteria; kingdom Pseudomonadati; phylum Bacteroidota; class Bacteroidia; order Bacteroidales; family Bacteroidaceae; genus Bacteroides; species Bacteroides sp. CAG:633. Next base: position 7,340 of record NZ_FR883149.1, read on the forward strand.
TAGCTCGTAGCTAATAACTAAAACTAATAAAGATATGAAGAAAGTATTGCTAACGCTGGCTCTCGCAGCCACCACACTTCTGGGTTACGCCCAGGAAGTCGTTGTGATGGACAAAGCCATGTTCATCGACAAAGTATTCGACTATCAGAATGAAAAAGAATGGAAATACAAAGGCGACAAACCCGCCATCATTGACCTTTATGCCGACTGGTGCGGTCCATGCCGCAAGGTAGCTCCCATCATGAAAGAACTGGCCAAAGAGTATGCCGGCAAAATCACCATCTATAAAGTAAATGTAGATAAGGAGAAAGAGCTGGCTGCCTTGTTCAATGCTACCAGCATTCCTCTCTTTGTGCTCATTCCGATGAACGAGAAACCTCAACTGTTCAGCGGAGCTGCCGACAAGGCAACATACAAGAAAGCCATCGACGACTTCCTGCTGAAGAAGGAATAAACCTTCAGACCGGCTACCTTAACGGAACTTCTGCCCACTGACCCGCACGCAATTGCATCACAGATGCAAAGCCAGCATTCCGCAAAGCCCGAAAAGCAGCGGACATGCCACTGCTAATACGTTCGGGATAGTGGGCATCACTGTTTACTTGAATACGGATTCCCAACTCACGCAGCAAAGGGAAGTAACGTTCGTCCGGATAGAAAACACCCAGCTCCTCATAAGCTTTCGTATTGACTTCCATCTGATATCCCCGACGGGCAATCTCGGCAAAGTAATCGCATACCAACTGGTCGTACCAAAGTTCATCCATGATGCCGGGACGACAACAAGCTGCATTGTAATGCACCTTGTCGGCATGACCTACAATGTCGAAACCACCCAGTTCCACCATCCGCCACGAGCGTTCGTAATACTGGCGTACCACCTGTTCCACATCACCATGAAAATGTTCGTCAACCATCTGCCGGAACTTTCCAGCGGGTAGATCGGCATCTACCACCTTGCCCGTTTCATCGTATAACAAGTGAACCGACCCGATGCGATAATCCAACGGCAAACGCTGGAAACATTCGGCTGCCGGATTGCTTTCTTCGTTCAGATAATCTATCTCCAACCCGATATACAGCTCAATCTGTCCGGCATACTTCTGTCTCAATCGTTGGAATTCGGCCAGATAATCCTCCATACGATCCCATTCCATCGTCCAAGCTGTAGAGAACGGAAGAGGAGCGTGCGACGAGAAACCGTAAGAAACAAAACCACGGCTTACGGCAAAACGTACAAAGTCTTCCATTCCGGCACGGCCGTCGCAGTAGAGAGAATGGCTGTGGTAGTTAGCCTCACCCCCCTGCTCCCCTCTCCCAAAGAGAGGGGGAAGTGGACGGGTCTGGTTATCAGTTATCGATTGCATATTATATACATACTATTTTTTAATAAAAGGAAACTTCTACTCCCCTCTCCTTGGGAGAGGGGCCGGGGGTGAGGCTTTTATTCTATCTCACTCAACTCCAGCCATCGCATCGTCTTCTCGTCAATCAGCTCCGTCAACTGTGGCAAACGTTTCGACTTATCCGTCAGCTCTTCCACCGACAGCGCTCCGCTGCACAACGCTTCTTCTATGTTTTTCTTTTCGGCTTCCAGAGTGGCTATCTCCTGTTCCAGTTGTTCGAACTCGCGACGTTCCTTGTAAGTCATACGACGCTTATCGTTCAGGCGTACCTTGGCAGTCTTAGCTTCCTGTGGCTTAACGGCTGCCTGCTGCTCTTTGTCATGACGCGCCTTTGCCTCCTTCCATTCCCGATACTGGGTATAGTTACCGGGGAAGTCGCGGATATCACCTCCACCGTTGAATACCAAGAGATGATCTACTACCTTATCCATAAAGTAACGGTCGTGGCTCACGACGATAACACACCCCTTGAAGCTTTGCAGATACTCTTCGAGCACTTGCAAGGTAACGATGTCCAGATCGTTCGTCGGCTCGTCGAGCACCAGGAAGTTCGGATTGCGCATCAGCACCGTACAGAGGTAAAGCCGCCGGCGTTCTCCGCCGCTCAGCTTATAGACGTAACTATGCTGAGTTTCGGGAGTAAAGAGGAAGTGTTGCAGAAACTGCGAAGCGGTAAGCCGCTTGCCGTTGCCCAGTTCGATGACTTCGGCAATGTCGCGGACTACATCGATCACCTTCATCTGTTCATCAAACTGAAGTCCGTCCTGCGAATAGTACCCAAAACGCACCGTCTCACCAATGTCCAGTGTGCCACTGTCTGGTTTCACCAGTCCCATCAGTATCTTGATAAAGGTCGATTTTCCGGTACCGTTGTTACCGACAATACCCATCTTCTCGTAACGGGCAAAGATATAAGAGAAATCATCCAGTATTTTCAGATCATCAAAAGACTTACTCAGGTGGTCGGCCTCGAATATCTTGTTGCCGATGTACGAAGCCTTCACATCGAGTTTGACGTTGGCATCGTAAAAACGCTGCTTTGCCACCTTCTCCAGTTCATAGAAAGCATCTTCGCGATAGCGTGCCTTGTGTCCGCGTGCCTGCGGCATACGGCGCATCCACTCCAGCTCGGTACGATACAGATTGTTGGCACGTTCTATTTCTACTGTCTTGGCATCGATCCGTTCCTGTCGTTTCTCCAGATAATAGCTGTAGTTTCCTTTGTACGAATAGATCGTGCGGTTGTCTATTTCGATAATCTCGGAACATACTCTGTCGAGGAAGTAACGATCGTGGGTGACCATCAGCAGAGTCAAGTTCGTACGCCGCAGATACTCTTCCAGCCACTCGGTCATGTCGAGGTCAAGGTGGTTGGTGGGCTCGTCCAGAATCAGCAGATCGGGTTCGGTAATCAGGGTGTTGGCCAGCGCCACACGCTTCAACTGTCCGCCCGAAAGGTGCTTTACCTGCTGGTCGAAGTCGCGTATCTTCAGCTGAGAAAGTATCTGTTTGGCTTTCTGCTCATAATCCCAAGCTTTCTCCTGATCCATGCGAAGCAAGAGTTCATCCATACCGGGATGACCTTCGGTTACCAAGCATCGTTCGTACTCCTTAATCAGATCCACGGTGCTGTTGCCATGATAAAAGCAGGCTTCGAGCACCGTCAGTTCTTCGGGGTAATGCGGACTTTGCTCCAGATAGCCCACGCGAAGGTCTCGACGAAAGGCTATCTTTCCCTCGTCGTAACCTTCCTTACCCGACAGGATACTCAGTAAAGTGGACTTTCCGCTTCCGTTTTTGGCAATCAGTCCCACACGCTGCCCTTCGGCCAGCCCGAAGGATATATTTTCAAATAAGACCAAATCGCCGAACGACTTGGTAAGGTTTTCTACTTGTAATATTGAAGACATTATTTAAAATGAAGAATGATAAATGAATTAACCATTGTTACAGTAGGCTTCGGCCAGGTTGACTTTCTCGCCCGCTTTCACCTTGCTCCATGCCAGCTTCATGGGATCGACCCACTGCCCGGTGGCAGTGTTGAGCAATACGGGAGCTTCACGGTTGCCGTCAATTAACGTACGCCACTCCATTCCGTCTTCCTCGTTTGCCATAATGACACAAAGAGTAATACCCATAGCCAGCCAATGGTCCTTTTTCTTAGGCCCTATCACACCGCGGTCTACCACCTGCTGCATGTTTTCTACATCGGCTTCCACTCCCTGGAAGTCTTTCTTCAGCAAGTCTTTCACCGTATTCGACACCCATTCGTAAGCTTCGTTGATCTGACAGATTTCTGAAACACGCACAGGTATCAGTTCGGCCGGATATTTCACACCCTGCTTCCGCACTTGCAACGAAGCAATCACCTGTTCGGCCTCGGCCACAGGCTGACCCTTGCGAACAGTAAACGAACATTCAAATGCAACATCGTCGATACCCGTTATCCAGATGTGCGAAATGTAATGTTCGCCATCCTCTTCGAACATTTCACGGCTGTAGGCACAGTCCAAGGCTCCTACCCTGGCCCGGCGTGCGGCAGGATTTTCTTTCAGTTCCAGGCTGACGCACTCACGTCCGTACCCTTCCTGACCCCGATAAGCCGAAATGCGGAAGTTTCCAGTCCATTCTTCGGGATTATAAAAGAGGAACGAACCTTCACCGTCCTCGAATTCGTTCCATGTTGCCGGATATTGCATGGAGAACCAGGCTCCCGGCGAAATATACTTTTTCTGTTGTTCCATAATGTGATTCCATTCAGAGTTGGTTGGGCAAAGGTAACATTCCCGCAGCTCATTTGCAAGCGAAGCCCGCAAAAAGCAGCCTATCTGCCAATGGGCTGAATCTTACGCCGGACGTCCTTCGATATTTCCAAAAACATGTAATTTAGCTTGTCCGAATGGATACCTTCCTCATGTTGTTTATACTTACGGTTGGCATACTCTTTCGACTTGTCGAAGGTGATGCGCGACATCTGGTTCTGCGTCTTGCCCACCATAGTCGAGTCGAGCCGCTCGTCGGGGAAGAAATCGTCCAAATCGACATCGCCAATCATCGTAGTTTCCAGAAAATCCATATTCTTATGCCCGTTGTCGGTATAGTAACCCACAAACATGTGGCCGGGTATACGCACCAGAATGGGCTCGATGTTGATAGCACGTAGCAGCGAGGCAAACAGTACACTACCGTCCACACAGTTGATTTGGGAAGAATTGAGGGCATCATCGAATGTACGTACCCGCTGTGAAAAGACAACATTACTCGACAGGCTTGTGTTCGATACCGAGCTATAACGGAAATTCCGCTTCTGCAACACATTCCACAAAGCGTATACTTGCTTGTCCACCGACCCGGCCGTACCACCTTGATAACCCAGGAAGCGATTGACGATGCGTGTGTTCAGCGCCTCACGCAGCAGTTGGTCTATCATGGGGTTTTCTTCGTTGACGTAAGCAGCAAAGAAAACGCCAGTATCGTGAAACTTAGTACCGTCGGTCACATAGCCCAGCAGGCATTCGTTGATGCTGCGCACCGAAAAAGTACGTACCCGCTGCCCCATCTCCTTACCGTTGAGTTCGACCGTTACTGCCACGCTGATAGGTTCGGCCTGCTTGTTGTTCTTCAACGCTTCGTAATTCCAGATAATATCGGGATAAATGGTATACTCCGTATGTGGCTTGGCCAATACGAACTCCGACACCGAGAGCGAGAAGAAAGGTGTTTCGGCCACTTCGATACGCACACGGCTATATGCCTTGCCCGAACGGACTCGTATGCTGATACACGACTTCGGATTGCCTACATACAAAGAATCGGAAGGCACAATGACCTGTGCATCGGTCGTAGCTACAGACAATATACTCGAAGGAAAAATATTTCCTCCCAATTCATCGGTTATCTCAAATCCCGAACGGAAAGTAGAAGTGTTCAGCCACACCGAGCCACCCACCACAAGAACCAGTAAGCCCACTATCAACGGCAACCGCCAACGGTGTTGCTGTCCTTTATTCCAATCTACAATAGGAAACGATTTCATCTCTTTTACATCATTGGTACCTGACAAAATTAGCACTTTCCATGCATAATTATCTTCTTTAAAAGAAGAAAAATGAAAATTCTTTTGGCAAGAAATATATTATTCGTATTTTTGCGAACAACAAACAAGAAAAAAGACAGCAATGACTCAAAAGAAATATTCAGAAGAACAGGAAAAGATAGCCCGCTTTGCCAAAGCCATGGGGCATCCCGCACGCATAGCTATACTTCAGTTTCTGGCAGCTCAGGAATGTTGCTTTTTCGGCGACATCCACGAAGAACTGCCTATAGCCAAAGCTACGGTATCGCAACACCTGAAGGAGCTGAAGGAAGCCGAACTGATCCAAGGAGAAATTGAGGCACCTAAAGTAAGATACTGCATCAATAAAGAAAACTGGGAAATAGCCAGAAGAATGTTTGCCGACTTCTTCGGACAGCCGGTATGCAAAAAAGAGAGCTGCTGCGGTTAAGCTCTTTTTTTGCAATAGATGTTCGTTGTTTTGCGAATTACTAACATTTAATATATAATAAACATGAAAAAAATTCTGTTTCTGGTTGCCGCCTGTTTCGCATTTGCCTCATGCCAGACGAATGTAAAGAACGAAGCAACCGCACAAGCTCAAAAAGAAGTCGCTGTCAGCGACCACGTGGAAGTACTGTATTTCCATGGGAAACAGCGCTGTGCTACCTGCATGGCCATTGAAAACAATACCAAGGCTGCAATAGAAGAAAACTTTGCCTCGCAGATAAAGAATGGCGATGTAGTATTCAGAGTGATAGACATCAGTCAAAAGGAGAACGAGGAAATTGCTGAAAAGTACGAAGTAACATGGTCGTCGCTGTTTGTTGTCAAATACAAAAACGGGCACGAAACCAGTGAGAATATGACCGAATTTGCATTCGGCAACGCCCGCAAGTCGCCGGATGTATTCAAGGCCGGAGTAGTAAAATCGGTAACAGACATGCTGAACTAAAGCTTATGGATTGGCTACAAACACTGCTCGATAACAGCTCCACACCTGTATTGACGGCATTCCTGCTCGGACTGCTGACAGCACTTTCGCCTTGTCCGCTAGCAACCAACATCGCCGCCATCGGATTCATCGGAAAAGACATGGAGAACAGGAAACGGATCTTCTGCAACGGCTTGCTCTATACACTGGGACGCATCCTGTCATACACTTTGCTTGGCATTGTGCTGATTATGATTCTGAAAGAAGGTTCAAGCATGTTCGGCATCCAGAAGACTATCGGCACATGGGGCGAACTGGCCATAGGGCCGCTACTGCTTATCATCGGCCTGTTCATGCTTTGGGGAGACAAACTCAACTTGCCTAAGTTTGGCTTCAACGGTCAGGCAGAAAGACTTGCCCGAAAAGGCGGATGGGGTGCACTGCTGATAGGTATCCTCTTTGCACTGGCGTTCTGCCCCACAAGCGGCGTATTCTATTTCGGCATGCTGATACCCATGTCGGCCACAGCTACAGCAGGCTACCTGCTGCCCGCCGTATTTGCCATCGCTACCGCCATACCGGTACTTGCCGTAGCTTGGATACTGGCATTCAGCGTACAGCAGATGGGACGTTTTTACGGTCAAATGAAAGTGGTACAGAAATGGATGAACCTCATTGTCGGATGGATATTCATTGTAATAGGCTTATATTATTGCTGGACAATGTACCTATAAAATACTATTAATACTAACAAACAAAAATTTTAGGAATATGGAAATTAAAGTATTAGGACCGGGTTGCTGCAAATGCAAGACAACCTACAATGTAATCGAAAAAGTAATCAAAGAAAACAATCTGGACGTAAAACTGACCAAAGTGGATGACATCATGGAAATGATGAACTACAACATCATGACTACTCCCGCCGTTGTTGTCGACGAGGTGGTAAAAATGAAAGGACAGGTTCCGACCGAGAGTGACGTAAAAAAACTTTTGGGCATCTGACAACCCGGATTATCTAACTGCGAACGGCAGAAACAACCGTTATTGAATCTGCCGTTCTTTTTATATAAACATTGTTCGTATTTATACGAATTAAAAAACAGTAAAACATGATACAAGATTTTGCAGACTGGCTTGTTTACGGGCTGTTCGGACTGAGTGCCGATACACCGTTAGGAGTGGCCGTAAACTTCTTCTTTTATGATACAATCAAGATTCTCATCCTGTTATTCTTTATCAGCGTGCTGATGGGAATCATCAATGCTTATTTCCCGATCGAACGTTTGAGAAACTACCTGATGACGCACAAGATGTATGGCTTGCAATACTTGCTGGCATCCGTATTCGGTGCCATTACTCCATTCTGCTCCTGCTCTTCCATCCCGCTGTTCATCGGTTTCGTCAAAGGCGGCATTCCTTTGGGAGTGACTTTTGCCTTTCTCATCACCTCGCCGCTGGTCAACGAAGTAGCCGTTGCGATGTTCCTTGGTTCTTTCGGAGTGAAGGTGACACTGATCTACGTCATCAGCGGCATCCTGCTGGGCGTTATAGGTGGAGTCGTGCTGGGACGGATGAGACTGGCACCTTACCTGACCGACTGGGTAAAACAGATACAAGCACAAGCTTCGGCCCAGGCTGGCGAATGGGAAAAAGACCATACTACTTTCCTCAAGCGACTTCCGACCATCATCCGTGACGCTTGGAAGATTGTCAGCGGCGTACTTGTCTACATCCTGATAGGTATCGGTATCGGTGCCTTTATGCACGGCTTTGTTCCCGAAGGCTTCTTCGCACAGCACATGTCGAAAGATAATTGGTATGCGGTTCCCCTGTCCGTCATTCTGGCCGTACCAATGTATGCCAATGCCGCAGGCATTGTGCCCATCATTGAGGTATTTGTGGCCAAAGGTATCCCCATGGGTACGGCCATCGCTTTCATGATGGCTGTTGTAGGCCTTTCGCTACCGGAAGCCACACTGCTCAAAAAGGTGATGACCTGGCGACTGATTGGCATATTCTTCGGCACAGTGACCTTTTTCATCATCCTGTCGGGCTATCTGTTCAACTATATATTGTAAACATCTCCCACAAAAACATTCAAAACAGTATTTATCATTAAGTCAATAATCCGACTACTATTATAAATGTAATTAGCAATAAAAAAATGAAAGTATTGATTCTTTGTACAGGAAACAGTTGCCGCAGTCAAATGGCACACGGCTTTTTACAGTCATTCGACCACACGATAGAAGTATATTCAGGCGGAACAGAACCTGCTGCACAAGTAAATGCCAAGGCTGTGGAAATGATGAAAGAGGTTAGAATAGATATCAGTTCGCATGTACCCACGCACGTAAACACTTATCTCGATCAGGAATGGGATTACGTGATAACCGTATGCGGAGGAGCAAACGAAAATTGCCCTACATTCAGCGGTAAAGTAGGAAAACGTCTTCATATCGGCTTTGATGATCCGTCGCATGCTACAGGTACACCAGAATTCATCGATTCGGAATTCCGCCGTGTACGCGACGAAATCAGAAAATCCTTTGCCCGCTTTTACATCACTGAAATCAGAAAAGAAGCATTGCCCCAATGCTCTTGTGGAGGCAATTGCTAACATTACGAGCATAAATAATCCACGTTCCACACTTGTACGGCTCGTGAGCGACACTTGCACGGCTCGCGAGCCATGCAAGCAATACTCGTGGGAGTTGCTGGCAAAACCCGTGGCAATTGCAAGTAAAACCCGAGGCATTTGCAGACAAAACTCGTGGACTTTTCAGGCAAAACCCGTGCGGCTAAAGTAAGTAGTTAAGAAAGGAAAGTGAATGATTAAAAATGAAAAACCGGGTGAAGGATGGATACGCGAACGAAGCGGATGGAGCAGACTAACACGGATAAAAATAAGAAAGGGGGAAATCGGGTTCACGCTTTCAAAACGCCATTTTTCATTGATATACAGCAGGATATGGTGAAAGATAAAGTTTCACCGACATTTGATGAAACATAAATCGGGATGGCTGTACAACCCGTTATTTTTTTCCCAGTTAGGAAAAAATTTTTTCCTAACTGGACAGATATTTTTTCCTAACTAGGAAAAAAAATTGCAATAGTAGCATTAGCTTTCACACCCCTTTCTGAAAATTCGCTCTGCCTGTATCATCCGCTTTAACCGGCTCAACAACTGTTTTATCTTTCACCACAATCTATTCATATTCAAACGCTTATGGTGAAAGGTCACCACAATAGGTACCCACTTGATGTCTGCTGCTGAAATCTATGCCACAGTAAAACACAAAAATGCTGCAGTGCTGAAGGATTGTTCGTGTACGTCGTCTGCCGGCCTGTTAGCGCAGCTGAGCGCAGGATGTATACGAAGTATGGGCATGGGGATTTTGTGGAGCAGAACGGAAGTAGAATCATAAAACCGACCGGCTTTCATTTGTGAAATAAATGTAAATAAGCCCCATCAGCTTTCTTTAACCTCATACGTTTATCTATCTTTGCAGAAAAAATCTGTAAGGACTTTTTGTCACATCCTTTATATAAAATCAAACCTGTTTCCGATTGGAACAAATCATAGGTTATCAGTTGAAAGCTGTATTCTACAACTGAATAAATAAAAGGAGTACAAAAACAGTAAACGGACTCAGAAAAAAACAAAAACGATTTCAAGGAAGGAGAGCAACGTTATGAAAGATTACAGAATTGCTGTAGCCGGAACCGGCTACGTAGGACTTTCGATAGCAACCCTACTGTCGCAACACCATCAGGTAACAGCTGTAGACGTAATACCTGAAAAAGTGGAAAAAATAAACCAACATATCAGCCCCATACAAGACGAGTACATCGAAAAGTATCTGGCCGAGAAGCAACTGAATCTGAGCGCCACCCTCGACGGACGGAAAGCCTACAGCGAAGCCGACTTCATCGTGATAGCCGCACCGACCAATTATGACCCGATGAAGAACTACTTCGACACAAGCCATGTGGAAGAAGTAATCGATCTGGTACTCGAAGTGAATCCTGACGCCGTCATGGTGATTAAAAGTACCATCCCCGTGGGCTATTGCCGAAGCCTGTACGTAAAGTATGCCGAGCGCTTCCAATCGTCGCCCGCCCTGCAAGGCAAGCGGTTGAATCTGCTGTTCTCGCCTGAGTTTCTACGCGAAAGCAAGGCACTGTACGACAACCTCTACCCCAGCCGCATCATTGTAGGATATCCCAAGATGATAGAAGGACGAGAGGAAGAAAACGAAGCCATCCGAGCCATCGCCGGAGAGCGGCTGGAAGAAAAGGCTCACGAATTTGCCACACTGCTGCAGGAAGGAGCCTTGAAAGAAGACGTTCCTACCCTGTTCATGGGACTGAAAGAAGCAGAAGCCGTGAAACTGTTTGCCAATACTTACCTGGCACTGAGGGTAAGCTACTTCAACGAACTCGACACTTATGCCGAAGTGAAAGGACTCGACACGAAAGCCATCATCGACGGCATCTGTCTGGATCCGCGTATCGGAACACACTACAACAACCCTTCCTTCGGATACGGCGGCTACTGCCTGCCCAAAGACACGAAACAGCTGTTGGCAAACTATCAGGATGTGCCCGAAAACCTGATCCATGCCATTGTGGAGAGCAACCGCACCCGAAAGGACTTCATCGCCGACCAGGTGCTTCACAAGGCAGGATATTACGACTATTACAATCGTGGTGCATTCGATCCGTCGAACGAAAAGAAGTGCGTCATCGGAGTATACCGGCTGACGATGAAGTCGAACAGCGACAACTTCCGCCAAAGTTCCATTCAGGGCGTCATGAAACGCATCAAGGCCAAAGGAGCCAGCGTCATCATCTACGAGCCCACACTGGAAGATGGCAGTACCTTCTTCGGATCGGTAGTCGTAAACAATCTGGAGAACTTCAAACAACAGTCCGACGCCATCATTGCCAACCGCTACGACAGCTGTCTGGACGATGTAAAAGAGAAAGTCTATACCCGGGATATTTTCCGAAGAGACTGAGAAAAACAAAGTCATCAACTTTAATAAAGTGCAACCATAACAAAGACAATGGAAAAGAGAAATGTAGCTTTAATTACCGGTATCACCGGACAAGACGGGTCGTTTCTGGCCGAATTGCTGCTAAGCAAAGGATATGATGTACACGGCACCATCAGACGGTCGTCGGTAGACTATCGCGAACGCATCGCGCATCTGGAAGGAAAACCCAATTTCCACCTACATTATGCCGACCTGAGCGACTCGATGAGCATCCTGCAAGTCGTAGGAAAAGTGAGACCGACCGAAATATACAACCTCGCTGCACAAAGTCATGTGCAGGTAAGTTTCGACTCTCCGGAGTTTACAGCCAACGTAGATGCTACAGGTGTACTGCGTGTATTGGAGGCTGTGCGCCTGGCGGGTCTGACTGATACTTGCCGCATTTATCAGGCATCGACTTCGGAACTGTACGGCAAAGTGGAAGAGGTGCCACAAAATGAGAATACACCTTTCCATCCTTACTCTCCTTATGCTGTTGCCAAACTGTACGGTTAC
>NZ_FR883150.1:0-1692 GCF_000435115.1 Bacteroides sp. CAG:633
GCTTTACATTATGAACAAGAAACTATTTACCCAAATACGAAACGAATGGCGCAGCAACCTGTGGCTGGCGCTGGAGTTGCTGGTGGTGAGTGTGGTGATGTGGTACATCATCGATCTGCTCTACTGCCGCCTGGCTACCTATATGGAGCCGCGTGGCTTCGACACGGAGCATTGCTACCTGATAGATATGGGCGTGCTCACCGACAAGAGTCTCGACTATACACCTTATAGCGATACCCACAAGCAGAGCGACGAAGTGCGCGAGCTGGTGGAACGTTTGCGCCGCCGCCCCGAGGTGGAAGCTGTCAGCTTGTCGCATAGTTCCTATCCCTACAACGGAAGCAACGGTTCTATTGAGGTGGAGTATGACACACTTCGTGCACCCCGCTGGACCATCCGTCGCATTGTGACTCCCGACTTTGTACGCGTGTTCCGTTATCAGGGAACGCGCGGTGAAACGCCCGAACAGCTGGCTGAAATATTGGAGAGAGGCGATTTCTTGGCTTCGGACAATCTGTATCGCAAGTATGACGTTCCGATGACGTCACTGATAGGCAAGAAGGAATTCTACTTGTTCGGAGATACAACCCAGACGTACTGTCTGGGAGCTGCCTTGCAGAATGTGCGTTACGATGATTTCACGCAGGCGCGCTCCAGTTACTGTGCAGTTTACAATCTGGAGAAACTGGAGCGGGAGAAAGGGATAGCTTGGATCGGTGCCGACAATGAGCTCTGTGTCCGCGTCCGTGCCGACCGTGACCAGAACTTTATGGAGAACCTGAAAGCCGACAGCGAGAAGCAGTTCCGCATAGGCAATCTCTACATTAGCGACATCAAAAGCTTCAAGGACATCCGTCGCAGCTTCCAGCAAGGCGAGACCAGCGAGATGCGCAACTTGGTTGTGGGCATGGGTTTCCTGCTGCTGAATATCTTCTTGGGACTGCTCGGTACGTTCTGGTTCCGTACGCAGCAGCGCCGGGGCGAGATTGCTCTGCACAAGGCGATGGGTGCCACGGACGGTGCGGTGTTCGGCCGCCTGATGAGTGAAGGTATTTTCCTGTTGCTGATCGTTACCGTGCTTGCCGTCATTATTGACATCGTACTGGCTCACTTCGAACTGAACAGCTGGCGCAACGGCACTACACTGGAGTGGCCACGCCTGGCTTTCTGTGTTGCCTCTACCTTTATTCTTATTGCCGCTATGATCGGTGTCGGCATTGGCATTCCGGCACGACGCGCCATGAAAGTGCAGCCGGCGGAAGCGTTGCACGATGAGTAAGGAGCCTCACCCCCGGCCCCTCTCCCAGAGAGAGGAGAGGAAAGGCCCCTCTCCCAAGGAGAGGGGAGGAGAGGAGGGGATTGGGCTTCCGAGACTTGAGCAGTTTGCTCTGGTTTAATACGGATAAACTGGCAGTTTAGTACGGATAAACTCACAGTTTAATGCGAATAAACTGGCAGTTTAATGCGGTTAAACTCACAGTTTAATATGGATAAATAAAAATAAACTGGCATGTTTCTATCTGTCAGCAGGTTAGAAATAAGCGTGACTGACAATTCATGCCCGTAAGACTTGAACTGTTCGTTTGCGAACCCTAAATGAAATTGTTATTATAAAGAAATGACTGAAATGAAAAAAACTTCCCATACCTTCCACTTTTCCCTCTCCTTGGGAGAGGGGTCGGGGGTGAGGCT
>NZ_FR883151.1:0-3275 GCF_000435115.1 Bacteroides sp. CAG:633
GCCCAGTTCGCGGCCCCGCTTCAGCATCACAACCGAATAGAGATTCATGTAGTTGAGCAAGCCTACCAGCAGAATCAGCCCCACTACCAGTCCGAGCAGCCTGAGCACGTCCGGACGCCCCTGGGTTACCGAGTCGACATAAGCAGATACCTGCCTGCTCAGGTAGAAGTCCTTGAGCGGAACAAGCTGGTAATAGACGGCCAGGTTACCATAGCATACCAGTTTCATGGGGGTACGGTTGGCCTGGTTTATCTCGTTCCCGTCCTCGGGGCGGTGCAGGCGTACCACTTCATAGGCCACCCGGCTCCAGTCCCTCATCAGATATACCGATAAAACGACATCGAACTGGAAAGAGGACTTTGTAGACGGCTCCTTCAGGATGCCAGCCACACGGACGGGCTTACCCGACGACGTAACCAGCTCCTTGCCCACGGCATGCTCGGTCCCGAATATCCGTAGAGCGGCCTGTGGCGTCAGCAGGGCTTCGTCGGGCTTTAGTTGCAGACTGCCTTCCTTGCAGCCGTAAGGTATCAGGTCGAAGAACAGGCTGTCCACCACTATGGTATTAACCGCATAGCGATAGTCGTCCTTCGCCACAAAGTCATCGTCAAACATCATAAACCGGCTGAACGCCTCCACTGCCGGATGATCCAGCGGATTGCGGTAGTTGGGGTCGTTGTTCCGGTCCCCGCTCTCGCCCAGTGACCCTCTCGGTTCTCCTTCCTTGAAAACGGCTGTCAGGAAAGTCCGGTCGACCTCGGGCACAAAATGATTGACAGTATACTCCTGGTGGATGTAACGCACCAGCACAAAGACACAACCTAGGCTCAGGGCCAATCCCAGCACATTGATGATGGTGTAGGTCCTGAAGCGCAGGATGGTACGGATGGATAGTAATAATGCTTTCATATATTCATTTACTTATTTATTTATCAATGGATTATTCCCGTTTGATGACTTCAGCCGGATTCACTCGCATTACCTGCCTAATCTTGCAAGCCACGGTCAGTACAACGACCGACAAGATGAAAACAAAGAGCAACGTGCCCCATTGCCATGCGGGAATCGTAGGTGCTCCAGATTCCGACAGTTCGTTCACCAATAGGTAAGCCAACGGGAAACCTGTAAGAAACGCCAGCATAAAAATAAGGAAGTAAGACTTGCCAAACAAATATGCAATGACCTTCGGTGTAGCTCCGTTGATTTTGCGGATAGCCACTTCCTTCTGCCTTCCTGTAGTGTCCAGTGAAATGGCGGAATAAATGCTCAATATAACCAATAACAGGCTGATGAACGCCAGGACGGCCAAGGCTACTCGGATGGCAGCTACAGAACCGTTCAGGGTGTGTTTGTTGTCCGACAAAAGCCGCATTTCCAACGGCAAGGTCTCTGGTATGTATGTACGATAGATTTTCTCCAATCGGTCCATAACCTTTTGGGCATCCTGTTCCGCAGCTACACGAAAATAGAGATAGTTATACTCCCGTGAAGGGAAGAAGACCGAACCTGCCGTCCTCACAGTATCTTTTGACTCACCGTATAATACTTTATATACACCGGCTATACGATAAGGTTTGCCTTCCAGCGTTATGCTGGAAGGTACACTGTCTTTGGCCAATGCTCCATTCAGCCTTTCACTGACATACACCACGTCTCCGACATCCTCCACCCATTTTTCTCCTTGCAGGGGGATGTGCAGAAAGTCAAAATAATCAGGACTTCCCGTAACGTATTCCACCTTTCTGTTTTGTTTACCGTTTTGCCAATCAATGGAATACAAAGTCTGAGGATACTGTACCGTACTTATTTTGCCGATAATCTCGGGTAAGGCCATGAAGTCGTTCAGCATCGGCTCCAAGTTCTTCCGCACGTAAAACGATTTAGGCTGGAAGACAATGATCTGTTCCTCTTCTTCGGGCGAAAGAGGACTGTAACTGTCAAACGTGCAGTGCAGGGCTATCTGAATACATAGTACGCTACCCACAAAGAATACGGCGATACTCAATTGTAACCACATCATGACTGAGCGGAACACGTGCCGACCTCCCTGTCCAATCACCTGCCTGCTGATGCCCGTGCGCCGTAAGTGCCAGACCGGAACATAAACTATCGGTAGACAAAGCAGTACCAGAAGCAAGTAATTCTTCAGTTGCGTACCATAAATGTCTTTCAAGTCCATCCAACTCATCTTATATAAATCTTCTTGAGCTATGTATTGTCTTCCTACACTGACAACGACCTCCGTCAAAGCGAGCGACACAAGAGCGGCCGCAGTCAACATCCAAAACACTTCGGCAAAAAGAAGCGTCAGGAGTCCCTTCGTATCCGACCCCATGCACTTGCGCAACGCCACTTCCCGATGACGGTTATAAAACATCTGAAAGACAAATTTCAGAAAATTAATCAGGGCCGAAATCAGAATAAGCGCAGCCAACAGACGAAGCATCAGCCTTACTCCACGCATCTGGTTATACTGGTGCATCACACTTATGGCCGAAGCAGTCCATGCGCCGTCTTTGTGCATCAAGGATTGCTTTTGCAGGTTGCTGTTCAGCGAAGCCAAAGTAACGTCTTCGGCCAGCAGACTCTTTACTCCCAAGGTGTGGTCCGTTACCAGCTGGTAGGAGAAGTAACAGTCTATCTCCTGTTCCGTCAGTCTGCCTTCTTCTGCTACATTCACTACCTTGAACTGGCGAATACCGTTATCGCGAAAGATGCTTGGTTCCAAAAGACATACAATACTGCCTATGGGATTTTCCGTTCCGAATACTTTCCGGGCAAACCGACGTGACAAGACTACCTCGTCCGGATGTTCCGGCAAACGGTCGCCATACAGCAACTTACGCCCTTCATAGCGGAAACTGTACGGATTGACGGCCGTGTATTCGATGATGAAAGGCCTCTCCTGCTGTTCATGGTCGATAACGCTGACTTCAGTAGATCGGGAATAAGATTCCACAGACAAGGCGGTCAGTCCGTCGACGGACCATTCTTCCATCCGACTGATATCCTCGACCGTAAAACCGGCATCGTATGGCTGCTCCTTACTGGAAAGCCGCAGGATAATCCGCCGTTCGGCATCGGGCAGGGAACTGTAATAGTCGGACTGCCCGATGAAATAATCCGCCAGCGAATAACAAACAATCCCGATGGCCAAACAAAGTACGGAAATCAGATGATGAACCTTATACTTCAATAAATTGCGCCAAGCGACTTTCAGGTAATGTAGTATCATAAGCATTTACGGCCTCACCCCCGACCCCTCTCCCAAGGAG